>NZ_NUMC01000045.1:0-122826 GCF_002577655.1 Bacillus sp. AFS040349
AGAAGTTTTGACAATACGCTTGAAAACATGGGGATGGAACGTATTAAAAAACATGGAATAGACACTGAATTGTTAGAGGAAATGCAAAATATCCTAAAACAAATGAAGGAAGTTAAGGATGTTTATTCTTACACGCAATTAAATCATTCATTTCATATGTGTTTAATTAATATGAGTAAAAGTGAAACAGTTAAAAATATGTATTTACGTCTTGGCTGGCCATTATTACGGATTCAAAGTGTATCTTTTGCAAAGGAAGGTAATATTGAAAAATCTATTAATGAGCATCAGCTTATCATTAACCTTTTGAATGAACAAAAGTTAGATGAATTATCAGATTTGATAGTAAAACATAATGAAGATGTGATAGTAAGTGTTCAAAAAGTGCTTCGTTCTTAGTATGTCTAAGGAGGTGAACATGTTGAAGGTTGCCTTTTTATTTCCTGGTCAGGGATCACAAAGACCTAATTTTTTGAACGATTTACCAAAGTGTGATGCAGTGAATGATGTCATAGAAACTGCATCTGAAATACTAAATGAAAGCGTATACAACCTCCATTCAGAAACGGCACTTGTTTCTACAAAAGCGGTACAGCTGTGTTTATTAGTTTCTGGTGTAGCGGTATCTCGAGCATTTGCTACGGAAGGAGTCATACCGGATTTTGTTGCTGGCCATTCGGTCGGAGCATTTAGCGCAGCCGTTGCAGCAGGTGTGATTGATTTCAAAGATGCCCTAAATATCGTTAGTTTACGAGGAGAGTTAATGGAAAAAACACATCCAGATGGTTATGGAATGGGAGTCGTGCTTGGCATGGATGTTCGTCAGCTTAGAGCTATAGTTCATGATGAATACAATGAGAAGTTTCCTGTATACATAGCGAATCAAAATGCTCCAGATCAAATAACAATATCAGGCTCTATTCCCGGTATAAAGAAAGTATTAGAAGAGGCAAGTAAAAAGGGGATAAGATGTGCCAGGATGTTAAACGTTCGTACACCCTCTCATTGTCAGTTACTAACTCCAGTTTCTAAAGCACTTTTGCAAGCTTTAAAAGAAATTCCATTTTATCCACCTAAAATACCATATGCAGGTAATCGAAGAGCAAGGCTTTTATATGATCCAAATGATATTCGTCAAGATCTTGCCGAAAGTGTTTCTTCTCCGGTCCAATGGCATGATGCTGCAACTGTTTTATATGAAAAAGGAACTAATCTATTTATCGAAATGCCGCCAGGGAATGTTTTATCTCAATTAGCTATTAAGGCATTTCCTGATGCTCGAGTTTTATCTATAGAGAAAAATGGTTTTGATGATTGCCAATATGTTGCATTACGTGAGCAAATGAAGTGAGGAAGGGGAGAATACGAATGGAAACATTAAAAAATTCTGTAAGTCAAAAAAGATCATGGTCAACGCGTTTTGATGCAAAACAGAAACGACTGGAGAGTGTCAAGAGTTTAGTGGATGGAAGGGTGATTCCTACAGAACACATCGTAACCGCTATGGAGAGTTTAATCCAACCTGGTGAGCGTGTTGTTTTAGAAGGTAATAACCAAAAACAAGCATCTTTTCTATCACAAGCACTTGCCCAATTAAATCCTGGAAAAGTATTTAATTTACACATGATCATGTCAAGTATTTCAAGACCTGAGCATCTTGATTTATTTGAAAAAGGGATAGCAAAAAAAATAGATTTTGCTTATGCGGGTCCTCAAAGCTTGCGAATGGCTCAAATGCTTGAAGATGGCCAATTAACAATGGGAGAAATTCACACCTATATCGAATTATATGGCAGGCTCTTTATCGATTTAATTCCTTCAGTCGCCCTAGTTGCTGCTGATAAAGCAGATCAGCATGGCAATCTGTATACAGGTCCTAATACCGAAGAAACACCAACACTTGTAGAAGCCGCTGCATTTCGAGATGGAATAGTTATTGCACAGGTTAATGAATTAACAGATGAATTGCCTCGTGTTGATATTCCCGGATCTTGGATAGATTTTGTTGTCGTTGCAGATAAGCCATATGAACTTGAGCCCTTATTCACACGAGATCCTCGTCACATCACCGATATTCAAGTATTACAGGCTATGATGGTCATTCGTGGTATCTATGAAAAACATCTGGTACAGTCGTTAAATCATGGTATTGGGTACAACACAGCTGCAATAGAACTCCTCCTACCCACATATGCGGAATCACTTGGTTTGAAAGGTAAAATTTGCAAGCATTGGGCGTTAAATCCACATCCTACATTAATTCCGGCAATTGAGAGTGGATGGGTAGAAAGTGTTCATTGTTTTGGTGGAGAAGTAGGGATGGAAAAATATATCTCTTCTAGACGCGATGTGTTTTTCACAGGACGAGATGGCAGTTTACGATCAAATCGCACTCTATGCCAGATGGCGGGACAATACGCAGTTGATCTATTTATTGGTTCTACTTTACAAATAGATCGTGATGGAAACTCCTCAACTGTAACAAGTGGAAGACTTGCTGGATATGGTGGAGCACCTAATATGGGTCATAATCCAGGTGGGCGTAGACATTCAACACCAGCCTGGTTAAATATGATGACTTCAGATGACCCGCTCGGTTATGGAAAAAAACTTGTTGTTCAGGTAGTAGAAACATTTCAAGCAGGAAACAAACCTGTTTTTGTAGAGTCTCTTGATGCAATTGATGTAAAAAAAGATTCTGGTCTAGCTATAGCACCTGTGATGATTTATGGAGACGATGTTACACATGTAGTGACAGAGGAAGGAATTGCCTATTTGTATAAAACAGATAGTGTACAAGAAAGAAGAGAGGTACTTTCAGCTGTGGCCGGGGTAACACCTGTTGGTTTAAAGCAGAATTCTAAGAAACTAGAAGAATTCCGCAATAGAGGATTACTAGCTCTTCCAGAAGATTTACAAATTCGTAGAACAGATGCTAAACGATCATTACTAGCAGCTAAAAATGTCGAGGAACTTGTTGAATGGTCTGAAGGCTTATATGAACCTCCTGCGAAATTTAGAAGCTGGTAAAGAATGGAGGGTGAAAATGGAGATTGAAAGTAAGGTATTTAGTGCTTCTATTGCATCGGTAGCAGTTCAATCACTAATTGAAGAGTTGGAACTTACACCTAAACCAGGTCTTGTTGATCAAAATAACACTGGATCACACAGCGATTTAACATGTTCCCTGATGAGGGCATCTGCTGAATCACTTAAAGATACGTTTAAAAAAATTGCCTATACAAGTTATGGTCGCTTGCCTTCCCAGTCTTTAAGAGAAGAAATTGCAGAGATTGGCAGAGCTGGCGAGAAACAAATGTTTGAAGTTACAAATGGAATAAATACACATAAAGGAGCCATTTGGGCGATCGGATTACTAACATCGGCTGTTTCTATGGGAAAAGGGACATTTTCAATTGAGAAATGTCTTTCAACTGCTGGCAAGTTAGCTAGTTACCCTGATCGATATTGTCCTAAAATGGTTACGAATGGACGCCATGCTATGGTTAAATATGGGGTGAATGGTGCAAAAGGGGAGGCACAGGAAGGGTTTCCTCATATCAGAAAGTTTTCACTCCCAATGTTATACCAATCTAGAAAAAACGGTTTAACCGATGAACAGGCTAAACTAAATTCTTTACTTTCTTTAATTGCTACTGTGGAAGACACATGTATTCTGCACCGAGGAGGAATTCAAGGATTAGAATTTGCTAAAAAACAGGCTTGCTCTTTCTTAAAATCAGGCAACTTTGATTCATTAAACAAAATGGACCAGGAATTTATTAAACGAAATATTTCTCCAGGTGGTAGTGCAGACCTTCTTGCAGCTACACTGTTTTTAGATAAAACAGAACAGATGAATAAAGGTAGAAAATTGAAAGAATACCATTGTATAAGATAAGTGGGGTGCTAATATTGGAAAAAATCTCATACACCTTTCCTGCAACAAAGCAAATTGAACATTTTGCACATGTTGGTGTAGTAGGATCAGGTGATCTAGAGGTCATAATAAAACCAACTAACCATTCAAAAACAAACATCACGATTCGTACAGGTATTAGAGGCTATAAAACTATATGGGAATCTGTTATTCATCGTTTTTTTCAAGAGCATGATATCTCCGCAGAAGTAAAAATTAATGATTTTGGTGCTACACCCGGGGTAGTAAAACTTCGTCTTGAGCAGGCATTGGAGGTGTGTTGTCATGATAAATACAATAAAAACTAGTTTTGTAGAGAGCAATGCTCGTGAAAGAGCTCTAGGCATTTTAGATCAGGAGAATCATAGAGAATTACTTGGACCAAGTGATGAGTTTGAGTCACCACATCTGGAGCCACAGGGTATCGTGCCACAAAGCGATGATGGAGTTGTCGTTGCAAAAGGGACGATTCATAATCATCAAGCAATCGTGATATCAATTGAAGGAAAATTCCAGGGTGGTGGAATTGGTGAAGTGTCGGGCGCAAAAGTAGCTGGGGCTTTAGAATTGGCATTAAAGGATTGTGAAAAGGGTAAAAAAGTTATTCCGGTTTTAGTGTTTGACACAGGTGGAGTTAGGTTGCAAGAAGCAAATTACGGTTTATTATCCATCGCTGAAATATGTGCTGCAATTGTAGCACTCCGGCACTATGTCCCGGTTATTGGGGTTATCCCTGGAAAGATTGGAGCCTTTGGTGGTATGTCAATAACGGCAGGGCTTTGTAGTAGTATTTTAATGACTCGTGAAGGAAGACTCGGATTAAACGGTCCTGAAGTAATTGAGCAAGAAGCGGGTATAAGAGAATTCGATTCAAAAGATCGACAGCTAATTTGGGGAACGATTGGTGGAGAACAACGGATGAATTCCGGGTTTGCAGACTTTTTAGTCAAAGATGATCAATACCTAATAAAAGAAACGATCACGTCAATTATCAATGATAAAATACATGCTCAAGCTCCGAGGACAGAAAGAATAAGTCAGTACCAAACTCTCTTAAATTTGGTTGACCCCACTCAGCCATTAACTCCTGAAAAGGTAAGATCTTTATGGTTACAATCTGAAGACTGTGTTGAAGAGGGAGATAAAGACGTAATTAATAGTAGTAAAGATACCGGGAGAGGAAGTACATGGTTTGATTTATTGCGTGGTGAATTCCCGGAAGTAGGTGATATCCCATCGGTTCGAGTCTCTGATGGAATGATTGGTGAGAAAAAAGTACGATTTATAGCGGTTGTCCCTGACCAACATAGTCGTTTTCCACGTGCAAGAAATGGAGAAGTAGGCCTTTTAGAAGGTTGGTCTATTGCAAAACAAATACATGATGTGATAAAAGAGGATCAAGGTAAAGAAAAACGTGCCATTGTTGCAATTGTTGATGTACCAAGTCAGGCATATGGATATCGGGAAGAGCTTCTTGGTATTCATCAAGCTTGTGCAGCAGCAGTTGATGCTTATGCGTCTGCTAGATTATTAGGTCATCCAATCATTTCATTTATACCAGGAAAAGCGATATCAGGAGCTTTCTTATCACATGGTATGCAAGCAAATAGACTGATTGCTTTACGTGATGATGGCGTTAATATTCACGTCATGTCAAAACAATCGGCAGCTCGAGTTACACAGCGTAGCCTTGAAGAATTAGAAGAAGCAACGAAGAAGGTACCAGCAATGGCTTACGATATTCAGTCATTTGAAAAGCTAGGAGCTTTATTTTCTCTAGTAGACGGTGTAGAAGCAGACTCACCGGGTTTAGAAGACCGTACAATAATCTGTAAAGAAATTGAGAAAGCCCTAGAAGACATTTTGGTTGAAGACTCAAATGACTTAAGTATAAGGTTGAAAACTTCATTTGCTCTTACTGGAAGGGCAGCATCTATTAAGGTTAGACAAAAGTTGGAGCAGCAATGGAGTTAATGCCTCATGATTTATTAGAAATAAGAGCCAGCGCAGATTTAGTTAGTTTTACAGAAATACCTGAATGGGTTGAAAATGCGATAGCATCTGCGCCATTTGTAGTCGTAAGGCGAGCACAAGCTGGTGAAGGTCTTGTAGCGGTTGGTGTTCGAGGTCAGCAAAGAAATGAACGATTTGCTTCATTTTTACCCGTTGAGCGTATAATAAGAAGAATTTCTCCAGAACAGTTAAGCAGGGAAAGGGAATGGGTAGGAAAGAGCAAGGACATTTTCAAGTATTTAGAGTTAATCAACCGTATTATGAATAAATATTCCCTTGTGTGGGGACCAACCGGGAGTTTAGGGTTTGAGCTAGCGTCTAAAAAAGATGCAACAACAGAATCCAGTGACATTGATATTGTCATACGTCTCAAAAAGGAATTAACGAAAGAGCTAGCTAACAGCATACTGACTGAATTAAACAATGAGGTAAAAATACGAGTAGATGTTCAAGTTGATATGAAAGAGGGAGGCTTTTCATTAACGGAATATGCGACAAATGGAGAAAAGCCCATTTTAATTCGAACAATAAACGGTCCTAAATTAATGAAAATCGAATGTTTGGATTAAAATTACGATGTTTTTGCCGCTAAATCCATATAGAATTCGTTAAACGGATAGTATTATGTTGTTAATTATTAAAAAATTTACACTAGATCTATAGATTTATAGCTTAGATTTTGTAATAATAAAAAATGAAAATTTTTTCTGTCTCATTTTCCTGAGTAATCTTGGTTTATGAGACAGAATTTATTATCTTATTTAACTTCCCATAATACATATTATGTAAACTAGAATAAAAAAAGATATATATAATAGTAATACCTTCTCTTATCTCTCTTTGATTTAACCAACACCTTATGCTACCATTATCACTTATTAGATAATCTTCATTCACTGGTTATTTTGTATTTAAATTTCATACTTTTCGACCTATTTTCAAGAAAAAATAATGAAATGTTTACTTCTACGTTGAAAAATTGAAATATCCATTCCTTTTTATGAGATAATACTACTATAGCATCCAAAGAAAGTTGGGAAACAATGAAAAATAATAACAAATTTAAAATCGACGAAAAAGTATTTCTTAAAGCTAAAAAGGAAGTTGTTACAATTACTAACTGTAGTTATGTTGCTAACATGAAAAGATACTCTTATACATTAAAAGAGTATCCGAATACGTTTTATTTTGAAGAAGAAATGGAATCTCTTTAACGTTTACTGTTCTTTCGGCATATCCATACGATCTACAGCACTTTTTAAATCATCATTTCTTATATGTGTGTAGATCATGGTCGTTTGAATAGAGGAATGGCCTAATTGTCTTCTAAGTTTAGGTACGTCATTAATCTCAGAATGATACCTCGTAGCAAATGAATGTCTTAACTTATGAACCGATAGGGATGGCTTTCCAAACGCTGCAGCATATTTTTCAATAAGTTTTTCTATTGAACGTGCTGTCAGGCGTCTGGATTTGCCTTTTGGTCCCATTGCTGCTGCTACAAACAAAGCCTTGTTGCTTTTCTCCACAAGGTACCGAGTTTCTCTTATTTTTAGATACTCCTGAAGATCATCCATCGCAATTTTACTAAAGTATACATATTGTTCTTTATTTCCTTTACGTATTACACGTGCAGAAAACTTAGTAAAATCAATGTCTTCTAAATCAAGGTTTACTACCTCAGAAAGACGTAGGCCAGATCCTAAAATAAGGGAGACAATTGCGGTATCACGCTCTTGATTTAATCGATAAAAGTTAAAAAGCTTCTTATTTTCTTTACAAACCTCACCATAGTCATGAGCGATAAAACGACGAAACTTTTCATACTCATCACCAATGAGGATTTTTCCCTCCATTTTGTTCGCAATCGTCTCCATACTATCCTTAAGCTCATTAAATTCAATTTTTGCCATCACATTACGCTGAATATAAGGTTTTAAATCACGCGTTTCAGCAATGTTTTGTAAATAATTAAAAAGGGACTTTAATGCTGATAACTTTCGATTTACAGTAATTTCTTTGTTATGTAGTTCGTATTGCAAAGCATATAAAAAACCTTCAACTTGCTGTACAGTTAATGTTTCAAGTAAATCCAAAGGAATATCCTTGAGATTTCCGTTATAAAGTTGCTCTGAGATGATCCAATTGAAGAAAATTTTATAATCATGACAGTAATTCAGTAATGATGCTGCTGAAAGCTTTCTGCGTTTATGATCGATATATTCTTCAACATACCACGGTAATTCTTTTAGTAATAGTTGCAGCTTACGATAATGTTGCTGCTGTGATTCTGTAGCCATAAAATTCACCTCAAGACCCAAAGTTCTATAATAGTAGTTTAAATTATATACATTATTACGTCAAATTTATATTTTACGTAATAATATAATTTGTATAAAGATGGTCTAATTATCAAGTTTTCTAAATATGTATCTATACTACACATGAGTTCCTTCCTTCTTCTATCTATATTTCGAAAGGAGAAATGATTTATGCCTGTTGTGCAATTTGTAGAAAATAATACCGTTGTCTTAACTCAGCTCTTAGAACAACCTCCATCTGAAAATGAAAACATTAAAATTAAGGGCCGTAAAGCTAAAGTTTCAAATGTGAAATTTACTGACGATAACGTTGTATATGTTTATGTCATTTTTGATAAAGTGATAAAAAATAACCCAGCAAATGATCCTAAGAAGAAAAAACGATAAAACACGGTGATGATTCCTATATGCTCCATTAAAAAAGCGGAAACAACCCTCGTTGTTCTCCGCCTTTTTTATATAAGGTTTCTTTATTCTTGCCGTTAAGTATCAATTAATTTTTTACTAGTCCATGTGGATCAATAACATATTTTCTTGCAGCACCTTTGTCAAATTCCTGATATCCTCTTGGAGCTTCATCAAGTGAGATAACAGTGGCGTTAACTGCTTTTGCAATTTGTGCTCTACCACTCAAAATAGCTGTCATTAATTCTCTATGATATTGCATGACAGGTGTTTGTCCTGTTACGAATGTGTGTGCTTTCGCCCATCCTAATCCAAGTCGCACCTTTAATGTTCCAATTTTTGCATCCTCATCAATTGCGCCAGGATCACCTGTTACATAAAGTCCCGGAATACCAAGTCTCCCCCCTGCCCGTGTAACAGTCATAATTGAGTTTAAAACAGTTGCAGGTGCTTCAACACCATTTGCTCCGTGTGCTGAGGCTTCAAAACCAACACAATCCACTGCACAGTCTACTTCTGGTGTACCTAAGATTTGTTCTATTTGTTCTCCTAAGTCTGGATGCTCTCGAAGGTTTACTGTTTCACATCCAAAGCTTTTAGCTTGAGCAAGTCTCTCACCATTTAAATCACCAACAATAACAACTGCCGCACCTAGTAATTGAGCAGAGTGTGCTGCTGCAAGACCAACTGGACCAGCGCCAGCTATATAAACAGTTGAGCCTGGCTTAACTCCTGCACTTACTGCCCCGTGATAGCCTGTTGGAAATATATCTGAGAGCATGGTTAAGTCTTTTATTTTTTCCATTGCTTGGTCTTTATCTGGAAACTTCAAAAGCTGAAAATCAGCGTATGGTACCATTACATATTCCGATTGACCACCGACCCATCCACCCATATCAACATATCCATATGCTGAGCCAGGACGGTCAGGGTTTACATTTTCACAAATATGCGTATCACGTTCCTTACAGCTTCGACAACGGCCACAAGCAATATTAAATGGAACGGATACAAGGTCTCCCTTTTTTATAAACTCAACATCTCTTCCTACTTCAATGACTTCCCCAGTAATCTCATGTCCAAGAATTAAACCCGAAGGTGCAGTCGTTCTTCCCCTTACCATATGCTGATCACTACCACAAATATTTGTTGTGACAACCTTTAAAATAACTCCATGATTACACTTTCGACCAACGTTCAGTGGATTTACACCAGGGCCATCTCTTAACACTAAGTCAGGATATCCAATGTCCTGAACCTCCACTTTTCCAGGTCCCATATACGCTACCGCTCTATTTCCCTTCATCTTTAACTCATCCCCTCTTGTCATTCAATTTCTTACACTTATATATTTGCAATTTTTATGCCAACACTGAAAGCTAGTTTTTATTTATCCTTTAATCCCTCATCTGAAAGCGTGTTCAAAAATAGCACAAACTGTGTCCTAATTTAAGACAAACTCAACCTAAAATTTTCCTAATTATAGAAAAAATAGTATAATATATTCAAAGAACAAATTGCCTTAAAGTGTAGAGGAGGTAATCGTCATAACATGTTTACGGAGATTCTTTATGAACAGAGCGATGTAATTAATCAATCTTGGAAACGTTGTCAAGAGATTGGTCTTTCCCAAACAGACCCTATAGAAAACTCAATTTTAACCGGTAACGCCTTGCGTAAACTTATGAAAGAAAATGAGTTATTAATTAAACATGCAGCAACTGTTATTAACTCACTACCCTCTAGCTATTGTTCAAAATTAGTTGTGGTCATTGTTGATCGAAACGGGACCATTATTCATAAAGTAGGACAACTGGATGGTTCAGGTTCTACAGACTATTTATCAATAGGGTCAAATTGGTCCGAAGAAAACAAAGGAACAAACGCTATGGGACTCGCTATCTTTGCAAAAGTACCCATTATTACCCATGCTGATCATCACTTCTATGTAAAAAATCAATTTCTTACATGTGCAGCAAGCCCTATTTACTCCCCAGCTGGAGAGCTAATTGGAGCCGTTAATATTAGTGCTAGAAAGGAATTATTCCACCCATTTATCATATCCTTAACCAATATCATGGCAAATTCCATTCAAAATGGCTTACTTTTTGATCAAGCTTCACATGAAAAAGTCATAACAATAAAAGAACTTGAAGCGATTTCTAGCTTGTCAACAGTCCCTCTTCTATCTCTGGATGATGATAAAAGAATTATCCGAGCAAATCAGTCAGCACGACAGCTTCTAGGGGAAGACTGCATTGGCAAAGAGTTTCAACATACAACAGGATATATGACAAAAGTTATCTCAGATCCATCACAAAAACAATCAAGGCTAGTTATGGCTTTTAATAAACAATCTAAGAGAAATCCTAAAGATAAGAAATTATACGCAATAACAGATATTATTGGATCATGTCCTAAAATGAATGAAGTTAGAAAAAAGGTAAAAAAAGCTGCGTTAACAGATTTTCCTATTATCATTTATGGTGAAAGTGGGACAGGAAAAGAACTAATTGCACAATCCTTACATACTTCAGGGCTACGAGAAGATAAGCCCTTTATTGCTGTTAATTGTAGTGCAATTCCCGAAAACCTTATTGAGAGTGAATTATTTGGATATGAAAAAGGAGCTTTTACTGGAGCTAATCGTGATGGTGTTATTGGGAAATTTGAAGCTGCAAATGATGGGACAATCTTTCTTGATGAAATCGGTGATATGCCACTGAAAGCACAAGCTGTTTTGTTAAGAGTTCTTCAAGAAAAAGCGGTAACACGTGTAGGCGGGATAAAATCTATCCCCATTAATACAAGAGTAATAGCTGCCACACATAAAAATCTTCGGAAAGAAATTGAAGCTGGACGATTTAGAGAAGACTTATATTATAGACTTAAAGGAATCGTTATGACAATCCCTCCTTTAAGAGAGCGATCAGATATTATTGAACTATCCAACTATTTAATAAAAAATTTAGAATCTCCTTCTCTTCATCTTTCACGTGAGGCAAAAGAAAAGCTACTTTCTTATCATTGGCCCGGAAATGTTAGAGAGCTTAATAGTGTTCTTATGCAAGCTTCTTTTTTAGTCGAAGGGAATGAAATACTTGCAAAGGACCTGGATTTTGAAACGGAATATGAACGATCTACTGAAGCGTTTTCTGAAGACGAAGCAACCCTGACCTCTTTAGTTCATTCAGAAAAAGAAGTGATCAAAAGAACCTTAGATTATGTAAGCTGGAACATTACTCGTGCTGCTTCTATCTTAAAAATAAGCCGTAATACACTTTATCTTAAAATTAAAAAATATCATTTACAACAATAAAAAAGATTAGAACAATCAAGTTTTTAATAAAGAAAAACCATACTAACGTCACAAAGTTTCAGACGATAGTATGGTCTTCTTTTTCTTCTTAATTATTTAAATGCCATTGTTGCATTCACCGCTTTTTTCCAGCCGTTGTATAGAGTATCTCTTTGTTCATCTAACATATTAGGTTCATAAGTGCGGTTAATGTTCCATTGCTTCGAAATTTCTTCGCGGTCTTTCCAATAACCTACAGCAAGCCCGGCTAAATAAGCAGCACCTAATGCTGTCGTTTCTTCTATAACAGGTCTTTCCACTGAAACCCCGAGAATATCACTTTGGAATTGCATTAAGAAATTATTTTTAACAGCACCACCATCAACACGAAGTCCTTTTAAGGAAATCCCTGAATCCGCTTCCATGGCTGTAAGAACATCCTTTGTTTGATAGGCTAACGATTCTAATGTTGCTCGAACAAAATGCTCCTTTTGTGTTCCTCGTGTTAAACCAAACACCGCTCCTCTGACGTCACTATCCCAGTAAGGAGTTCCCAGACCTACGAATGCAGGCACAACATAAACACCGTCAGTTGAGTCTACCTTTTCAGCATATCCTTCACTATCGGATGCATCTTTGAACATTCTAAGTCCATCTCGTAACCATTGAATCGCTGAACCAGCAACGAATATACTTCCTTCTAAAGCATATTCTACTTTTCCATCCAACCCCCATGCAATTGTCGTTAAAAGGCCATGCTCTGATTTTACAGCTTTTTCTCCCGTGTTCATAAGCATAAAGCATCCAGTGCCATAAGTATTTTTGGCCATTCCCTCTTGATAGCATGCCTGACCAAATAACGCTGCTTGTTGGTCCCCGGCAACACCTGCGATTGGAACATTTTGACCGAAGAAATGATAATCAACCGTATATCCATAGATTTCTGAAGAAGGGCGTACTTCTGGAAGCATTGACTTTGGAACAGTTAAAATATCTAATAGTTCATCATCCCATTTCAATTCATGGATATTATACATTAACGTTCTTGAAGCATTTGTGTAGTCAGTCACGAATGCTGCTCCGCCAGTAAGCTTCCAGATGAGCCATGTATCAATTGTACCGAACATCAAATCTCCGTTGGCTGCTTTTTCTCTAGCCCCGTCTACAGAATCTAAAATCCATTTAACCTTCGTGCCTGAAAAATAAGCATCGATTAATAGACCTGTTTTATCTCTAAATAAGTCATTATATCCCTGTGATTTTAATTCCTCACAAATCCCTGCCGTTTGTCGTGATTGCCAAACAATTGCATTGTATATAGGAAGTCCTGTTGTTTTATCCCATACAACTGCAGTTTCACGTTGGTTTGTAATCCCTATTCCCGCGATCTGTTCCGGCTTCACATTCGTTTCAGATAAAACTTGAGCAATAACGGATAAAATTGATCCCCAAATCTCATTAGCGTCATGCTCAACCCAGCCTGGCTTTGGAAAGTGCTGAGTGAATTCTTTTTGAGATATATGAATGATTTCCCCTTGTTTGTTAAAAAGTATTGCTCGTGAGCTTGTTGTTCCTTGGTCAAGTGATAAGATATATTTTTCCATTATGATTTCTCTCCCTTTTGTGAATGATCTTTATTTTTTAAATTAAACGGATGCTTTTGTATGAGAAGAAACATTAGCATCTTGACCTCTGCTTTTTGCGAATGCTGAAAGAGCAATAATGGCCACTACAACCGTACATATCCAAAATGCAGCACTTCCTTCACTTAAGAAAACTTGCTTATAAAAAAGCGCCCCATAAACTCCCCCGATGATTGGTCCAACAACTGGGATCCAAGCATAACTCCAGTTTGAACTTCCCTTGCCTGCAATCGGTAACAAGAAGTGGGCAATTCTTGGCCCCAAATCACGTGCTGGGTTGATTGCATAACCTGTTGTTCCCCCAAGTGAAAGACCGATTGCTAATATTAAGAAACCAACAATTAACGGGTTAAGACCTTCAGTAAATGAATTAGAGCCAATTGTAAGTAAACCAAGTACTAAAACAAATGTACCAATTATTTCACTTAAGAGATTTGCTGGAGTAGACTTAATGGCTGGGTCTGTTGAAAATACAGCCAACTTAGCACCCTTGTCTTCTGTTGCTTTCCAATGTGGGAGGTAGTGAAAAAAGACAATAACTCCACCAAGAAATCCACCGATCATCTGAGCAAAAATATAAGAAGGTACATCACTCCATGGAAAATCTCCAATCGATGCTAATCCTAATGTAACTGCTGGATTAAGATGTGCTCCACTTATCTGACCAACAGCATAAACACCAAATGTTACAGCCATAGCCCAACCGAATGTAATAACAATCCATCCTGAGTTTTCGGCTTTTGAATTTTTAGTACAACTCCTCCAACTACTCCTCCCCCGAAAATAATTAAAATCATTGTACCAATGAGTTCCCCTAAAAAAGCTGTCATAATATTTCCCCCTTATTACGTAAGTAGTTTACCTTTTGTGATAGAGCTACTTGGTAAAAGAACACAGAAAAATCCACAGCAAACACCCCCTAAAGATAAGGGATTGCTGTGGATCTCCGATTCTCCGTCACAAGATATAAACTTAATTATAAGTTAATCGATTTTGAAAGCGCTGTCAACAACTATTTGTATTATTTTCAATTTCTTCCATCTATTGGAGAAAAGTGATTCCATAGTTGTTTATTTGATGTTGTTACTGCTTTTACACCAGCATGAAGTGCGCTTTCTACATCTTGTGTTGTTCGGATAAATCCTCCAGCAAAAATGGGTATTTTCACTTTTAAATGAACTTCTTGTATAATCTCAGGGATAATCCCAGGTAATAGTTCAATATAATCTGGTTTTGTTTTTTCAATTAAAGCACAGCCTTTATTTAGTGCACTACTATCCAATAAAAATAGACGTTGAATAGCAAGTAAACCTTTTTCTTTAGCTTTTGAAATTACGTTTGCTCTTGTTGAAATAATCCCTTCAGGTTGAACTTGATGACATAGGTAGTCAATGCCATAATCGTCCGCTTTTAAGCCATGTATTAAGTCAGCATGTAGAAGGACCTTTTTCTTATGTTGTTTAGCCTTTGTCGTTATGTTCTTCAAATTTCCAATGTGCAGATCAAGCAAGACAATATATTCATAGGGACTATCTAATAATTTCTCAAAATCCTTCATGTTTCGTAAAGCAGGCAAAATGATTTGATTGTCTAATGTCATATCCAACATCCTTATTGTTATATTTCAAAGAAAAATGTTTGTTAGATATTTCTTATGAACATAACAGCTACAATTCTAGCTTTTTTCATCAGTTAAAAATGCTTCAAGAGCTAGTAATGCTTCCTCTTCGTCATCGCCATCTATCATTACAAGAATTGATTGATTATTTTGGATAGATACGCCCATAAGACTCAAAATGCTTTTGGCATTTACCTTCTTTGTATCTATGTTGAAATAAACAGTGCTTTTAAAAGGATTCATTAATTTTATTAATTCTGCCGAGGGCCTTGCATGAAGACCATTTTCAATTTTTATTTTTATTTCTTTTTCAATCATATCTTGCGCTCACTCCTGACCCTTTCTTATCTTGTGATTTTTTGCAATTGTTTTGCCCCCTCTGCTGCTTCAAGCACCTCCTGAAGAGAGCCTCCAATACCGGCCTCTACAACTGCTGCGAATCCTCCTTCAACGAGCGGTGCGTCAGCTAGCCGAATCTTAGATTGATTTTTATCGAGCAACTCTAACGCTAGTTCTGCGTTTATTAAAGCACTTCCTAAATCAAAGAGAATCACAATTCCTTTTTCAGTATAGATAGACTCTATTGCTTCCTTAATATCAAACGCATTTGTTCCAATTCCTCCATCAGCTCCCCCAGAAATTGCAATAGAAACGTCTGGTTGAACTTGCTGCAGCAATTCTCTTAATCCAGTAACGAGATGATAACTATGCGAGATTAATAATAAACTTACTTTACTCATCACAATCTTCTCCTTCTAATACGTTCGCTAATGCTTCAAATAGATAGCAGGAGGACGCAGCACCTGGATCAATATGTCCAATAGATCGTTTACCAAGATAAGCAGCACGACCTTTTTTTGCTTCTAAGTTTATCGTTCCTTCCTTCGTTTTTTCTGCAAGCTGAGCAAGTTCATTTGGGCGTAAGCTATCTCCTTGTTCGATCATAAATGTAACGACAGGCTCCCAGACGTCAATCATTGTTTTATCTCCTATTTGAGCACGACCTCTGAGTTTTAGTCCTTCCAAGGAAGCATTAAATGCTTGGGCTAATTCAGATATAGTAATAGACTCCTTATTTTGAAAAATAGGAGAGGCTTTTATAAAAGCTGTTCCATAAAGAGGACCAGAAGCACCACCAACTTTCGAGATAATTGTCATCCCAATCTCTTTAAATAAAGTAGAAAGGTCCGGGTATTCCTTATTTTCGATTTTATTCATAACCTCTTGAAAGCCTCTTGCCATATTTACCCCATGATCACCGTCACCGATTGCTAAATCTAAATCAGTTAAATCGTGTTTTTGATCTTGTATTTTTGAGTTTAAAATTTTAATCCAGTGCTTTGCTTTTGGTACATCGAATTCCATGTTATTACGTCCTTTCTCAGTTAATCATTACCTATACTTAGCGTTTAAAAGCCAATGTATCTGCATGAGTATCAAGTAACTCCATTAATTGTTGATCAAGTTTAAGAACAGATATGGAACAACCAGCCATTTCTAATGCTGTCATAAATTCGCCAACAAAAGTGTCATAAATCTCCACATGTTGTTCGTCTAGGATACTTGCTACCTTTTTGTTAACAATATAAAGCTCCATCAAAGGTGTTGCACCAAGACCATTAATGAGAACAGCTACTTTATCATTTTGTTTTATGTCTAAATCATCCAGAACTTTTGTTAGAAGAGTTTCAGCAATTGTATTTGCTGTTTGAATAGAGGTTTTTTCAATACCTGGTTCACCATGGATTCCCATCCCAATTTCAATTTCATTTTCTAAAAGAGAGAAGCCTGGCTTACCAACAGCCGGGATGGTGCAGGGCGTTAAGGCCATACCCATTGATCGAACGTTATGAATCACTTTATTTGCAATAGCCTCTACCTCTTCTAGCGTTGCACCTCTCTCTGCGGCAGCACCTGCGATCTTATGAACAAGAACAGTACCAGCAATACCACGTCTCCCTGTTGTATATGTACTGTTTTCAACAGCAACATCATCATTCACTACAACTTTTGCAACGTTTATTCCCTCTGCCTCTGCTAATTCAGCAGCCATTTCAAAGTTCATTACATCACCTGTATAGTTTTTAATAATCAATAACACTCCAGAACCGCTATCAACAGCTTTAATCGCTTCAAAAACTTGATCAGGTGTTGGAGAAGTAAATACTTCACCAGAAACTGCAGCATCAAGCATTCCAACTCCTACGTAACCTGCATGTGAAGGTTCATGTCCACTTCCACCTCCGCTTACTAAGCCTACTTTTCCTTCAACAGGAGCGTCTGCTCTTACAAGGACTGTAGTATCCTGTATTAACTTAAGTTTATTAGGATGTGCAGCAACCATCCCCTCCAGCATTTCTTGAACAACTGTATTGGCATCATTAATTAATTTTTTCACGTGTATTCCTCCTTTATTGATTCTCAGTTAACCTAATTGCAAGTTCCATGCCAATAAATAAAACGCTTACAAATAAGCGTTTTAAAATGTTTATAGGGGGAAATTGGTAAAAAGTATCAAGTATTTTGATATTTTTTACCAAGTAAGTGCTCTAAACCATATTTCCTTATTTTTTTTGCTGCTGTTTTGTGTGTAATTCCTAATGCATGAGAAAGCTGATTATAGCTAGGGTAATATTGACATGCATGAGTGAATATTTGCCTTTCATATTCCTCGAGAGTAAGAATGTTACTTACTGGTAAAAGGTCTAGTTTTTGAGAAGCTGAAGATCTCTCTTCTTTATAAATATAATGAGGCAAATCTCTAATTTTCAAGGAATAATCATCTGTTAGATTAAAAAGCCTTTCAATGATGTTTTCGAGTTCGCGAATGTTTCCTGGCCAATGATAGTTCGATAATATCTCAATTAAACCATGTTCAAATCCGTTGATATTTTTTCCCAAGTGTTGATTAAAATGTTCACGAAAATGCTCAATTAAGAGAGGGATGTCCTCTTTTCTTGATCGTAGCGGTGGTAAATGAATGGGAATAACATTTAATCGATAATATAAATCTTCACGGAATTTCCCTTCTTCTATCATTTTCGCTAGGTCTCTGTTCGTAGCGGCAATAACCCTAACATTGATTGTAACCGGCTCAAAGCCACCTACACGGTCGACTTCCTTTTCTTGCAGAACTCTTAACAGCTTTACTTGTAAATCCAAGTTTAAGTCACCTATTTCATCGAGAAAAATAGTTCCGTTATCAGCTAGTTCAAATTTTCCTCGATGTACCTTGTAAGCACCTGTAAAAGCACCTTTTTCATGGCCAAAAAGCTCACTTTCTATTAAATTCGGTGAAATGGCAGAGCAATTGACCCGGATATATGATCGCTCACTACGATCACTTGTTTCATGGATGGCTCTTGCAACAAGTTCTTTTCCTGTACCGCTTTCACCTGTTATCAGCACAGTTGAATCTGTTTTTGAAACCTTATTAGCCATAGATAAGGATTCTAGTAGAACCTCACTATTTCCAATGATTTTATTAAATGCAGAATTCAGTTTTTGATGTTTAGATAATTCTCTCTCTAAATACTTCGTTCTTTCCTCCATTAGCTCTAGTTTTTGTAAGAGAATCTTTATTTCATCCAATGGGCTTAATGTAACAACTGTACCGCGAAAGATTTCATCAAATATAATTGGGTTTATTTTTGTAATATATGTTAATTGTTGATTCACTTGGATAATTTTCATAAAAGGTTCAGGGCATTTTTGATGTGACTTCCAAAGGTTGTCACCGATAATCGATTGAATTTTTTTCATTTTTTTATTCTTGATCAGCATTGAATGCATTTCATCGTTAATAAAGATAAATTCCCCTTTTTCATTTGTTAGGGCAATTAAATCTGAAACGGATTGTAAGACAAGATCTAGTCTTTGCTGTAACTCCTGAACTTCATTTAGTTCTTTTGTTATTTTTTCTAAGTTCGAAATATCCTGAAAAACGGCCACAGCACCAATGACTTTATCCTGAAAAATAAGAGGCGAACGGTTGGTCAGTATCGTATAATGATTTATTTTTTGCTTTTGTGCGAATTCTGGTTGACCAGTTTTCATGATGGCATGTAATCTTGATTGAGGAATAACAACATTAGCCTTATGGTTATAGAGCTCATTTGGAGTTTTTTCGAGTAGTTTTACAGCAGCATCATTTACATATGTAATCACATTGTCACGATCAACTACAACCACCCCATTTGGAAGCTTTGTGAAGGCTTCTTGAAGAATATAAGAGTTTTCCATCATGATAAGATCAGCTTCAATTTCTTTTATATTCTCAACATCCTTTTCCTCAAACAGCTCAACGATTTGTTTTGCTACACGTGATGGTATTTCATTGGGAAATGTCAACGAAAACTCTTCACCTTGCTCAATTTTTAAAGAAACTAAGGAAAGTAGATTGTTCGCTTGAACTTTTTTATCCTTATAAATCACATAGCTGTTTTTAATTGCTTCTTTATCCTTTAAAAGTGATTGTAGAGTAATAATAAATGTAGCAGCAAGGCGGATATGTAATCCATTCTTTTTTTGAACCCTAAGTGATAACGTATACATCGTATCACCCTCCAGTCTTTCGCTTTGACTAGTTTAATATGTTACTATATATTCATTTCTATGTTTTTCCAATTATTCCTTTATAAATATAATGAAATGTTCTTTCTTCTCTTGTATATTATTTGTCCATATCTTTCAAATTGTGCAATAATATATTCGTACGAAAAAAGAATAGTTCTTGGAGGAGTTATCATGGTAGAACATATCGTTATCTTCAAATTTAATGATTCAACAACAGTTGAACAACAAAATGAAGCGATTCAAAAATTAACATCGCTTAAGAATGAGATTAGCGGGATTGTTGATATTCAAGCTGGGATAAATTTTTCAGACAGAAGTCAGGGGTTTGAATTAGGTTTAACTGTACGTTTTGAGGATAAGCAAGCTCTTGAACAATATGGACCACATGAAAAGCATCAGGAAGCTGTTGCGTTTCTAAAGGAGATTGGTTTAACTGAACTTATTGTCGTTGATTTTGAAATCTAATAAAAATGACACACTTTTAACGGTGTGTCATTTTTTCTTACCAGGAAGAAATCTTGGAAATAGCCTGTTTTCCGAGTAAATATCCTCCGATTGCATAGGCCTCTCCTCTGTCCTGTAAGCTTTCTAATGCTGGTTGGTTGTCATAGATATCTAGCTGGTACGCTTGATACTCAGGTTGCTGCTGAAACGATTCCGTTAAATAAGCTGACGCTTCATTGAGCGCATCTTTCCCGCGATTCATAACCTCGTAAAAAGAAACAAATCCATGCATCACACCATTATACCTAACAGCATTGACTGGTGTTCCACTTTCTGCTAACACTTTCCCGTACGCTTCTCCTTCATCTCTAAGCGGATCAAATTCGGCTGTAATAATTAACGCAGGAGGAAGAGCATGAAGATTTTGAGCATCAAGAGGTGATGTGTATGGGTTGGACCACATCTTTTCCTCTGGTGTATAGTTTTTCCGCGCCTTTTCCATTACACTCCTTGAAATTAAATAGTAGCCGCTATCATATAAACTTCTTGATGAAAAAGTAACATCTTGAAATGTGGTTAACGGATAAAAAAGGGCTTGTGAGGTAATAGATGGACCATTTCGATCACGTGCCATCATCGTCACAACAGTTGCTAGATTTCCTCCAGCACTGTCACCTGCAACTGCAATTTTACTAGGATCTCCGTTAAAAGAGCTTGCGTGTTTAACAGCCCATAGTAATGCTTCATAACTATCCTCCGTGGCGGTTGGGAAAGGATGAGCTGGGGCTAATCTGTATCCGACTGAAATAACAACGTTTTGTGTTTTCGCAGCGAGAGCACGGACAATATTATCGTGTGTGTTAATATTTCCGTACCCTTCTAAAAAAGCACCGCCATGGTAGTAAATAATAATGGGATGAGGTCCTTCTTTTTTAGGTTGGTAGATTCTTATCGGAATCTCCTCCCCATCTGTCATAGGGATGGATGTTGTTGTACGAGTATAGCTTGGACTTCCAGAGCTTGAGAAGATTTTAGGTGCTTTCATATCTGATGTGACTAGTCTTTGATCAACCGCATGAAGAAGAACCGCTGTTTTTACAGGTACCTTCCCTGCTTCTGTATGACTCCAATACTCAACAGCTCCTATAATTGCTATACAATATAATAGAAGGAACACTACAAATGATAGAAAGAATTTTCTTAGACGTTTTTTCATGATGATGCTTTTGTAGCGTACCCTCCTTACTAACATAATCTTATATATTAGTATAATTGATAGAAGGACGAAAAGAGTAAACCAATTTAAGGAATATTAAGCAAGCAAAAAAAGGCCGCTTGAGATGGACAGCCCTTTTTTGGTCAGTGCGGATTTTTCACATCGACAAATCTTGACAAATATCGGGTAGTGACAGGCACCAAAAAACACAGCCCCCTCACAACATCAATATCTCCCTGATATCCTCCTCCGTCAGCATCGTTCCCTTCTGACCGTCAGATTTAATGATTTCTTCAACCAGGTCGCGTTTTTTGTCTTGTAGTTCATTGATTTTTTCTTCGATTGTTCCTTTTGCTATGAGCTTAATGACTTGGACGGAGTTTTTTTGGCCGATTCGGTGGGCACGGTCAGCAGCTTGCTCCTCAACTGCTGGATTCCACCATGTATCATACAAAATAACAGTGTCAGCACTCATTAAATTTAAGCCTGTTCCTCCTGCTTTTAATGAAATAAGAAAATAATCTCGTTCACCGTCATTATAACGGTTGCAGATCTCCACTCTATCTTCAGAGGGAGTTTGTCCATCAAGGTAAAAGTATGGTAATCCTCTTATTGTTAGTTCTTTACCAATCAGATCAAGCATTCTAGTGAATTGAGAAAAAATTAATACCCTTCTACCAGAAAGTTTGGATTCCTCAATAATTTGCATAAGCTGCTCGAACTTAGCTGAACTCCCCTTATAGCCATCAACAAATAAACGAGGGTGACAGCAAATTTGGCGTAAACGAGTTAAACCAGCTAATATTCTAATTCGATTTTTCCTCATTGTTTCTTTATCAAGATGTTTAAGTGTATCATGTCTTAGTTTCGCTAAATAGGCTGCGTAGAGCTTCTTCTGTTCAGGAAGTAAATCAACTGAATCCGTTAACTCTACTTTTTCAGGAAACTCCGATAACACGTCTTCTTTCATTCTTCTAAGCAGAAATGGCTGAATTCGCCGAGAAATTGTTGCTTTCGAAAGCTGACTATATTCTTTTAACCCTAGAAATAATTCAGGAAACACAACGTGAAAAATCGACCACAGCTCTTCTAGTGAATTTTCGACGGGAGTTCCTGTTAATGCAAACCGATGATTCGCCTGCAACTTTTTAACGGCCCGGGCAGTTTGAGTTAATGGATTTTTAAAGGCTTGAGCTTCATCGAAAAAGATCGAATGAAATGATTGTTTTTCATACCATTTAATATCCTTACGTAATAGTGGATAAGATGTAATGATCACATCTGTATCACATGCCTCATTTTGCCGTTTAGTACGTTCTGATTTTGCACCATCCATAATAAGCGTCTTAATACTTGGTGTGAATTTTATAAATTCGCTTAACCAATTATAGGTTAGTGAGGAAGGACAAACAATTAGCACCGGACGTTTTTCCTGACGAATGGTTTGAAGCTCTGAAAGAATAAACGTGATGCTTTGCAATGTTTTGCCTAGCCCCATATCATCTGCTAAAATGCCACCAAATCCGAAAGTAGCAAGAGTTTTCATCCATTTAAAACCGATCTTTTGATAATCTTTTAAAATAAAATCTAAGGTATCTGGAATTGGAAAGTCTAGACTGCCAGGGTGACGGATTGTATTAAGAAACTGTCTAAATGACTCTTCTACATAAAAAGACTCGCTGCCCTCGACAACATCAAGAAGCTGAAGACTTTTTTCAATAGGTAGATCTAATCCATTAGACAAATCTTTATCCTGTACGAGAGGAGTATGAAGAAAACGTTGAATTTCCTCAAACTCTTTCGTTTCTAATGAAAGTAATGAGCCATCACGTAACCTGTAGTACTTTCGTTTTTCCTCTAGAGCTACTAAAACCTCTTTTATTTCTTTTTCAGCGATGAAGTCCATTTCGAACTTAAATTCAAGCCAGTTTGTTCGTTCCTTTTTTACTTTAATTCGAATCTGCGGCTTTACATTTTCTCTAAAAATCCGCATCCTAACAGCTGTTGTTGCATAAGTTTGACAAAGCTTTTGTAGCTTAGGCATTTGATAATAGAGAAAATCATATTCTAGCTCTTCGTTATGCAAATAATAGCCTCCATCAGTTTTGGAGAAAGAGCTTTCTTCCATTAAACCTAGGATTTCCTCTTCTTTCTCTATATCTCTCAAAAGAATGGATTCTTTCGGAAGCTCCCGGCCTTCTAAAGGATTTATCATCATATTTTCATAGTGAAACTCAAGGCCTGCTAATAAACGGTTTTTAATTCGATCCAAATAAAGCTTGGCTATTAATGGGGTTTTGACTAATTGACGGCTAATGGCTTCGGCTATATTCACTTTCCCTAGTCTTTTTAAACCAGGTACTACTTTTTCTAGAAAAAAACCAACCTGTTCGTGTTGAATCAGTATGGAAGAAGTTCGTGTTTTCTTCAACATTTGATTTAGCTCGAATAAACGCTTAAAATCGTCATTGTCTAATTGAATGAACTTACCATTATATAAAACGGTTTGATAGGAATGAAAAATCACAATCTTATCAAGACCTTTAATACCTAACTCATAACCGCTAGTTTTATCAAAGTTGAATTGTAAAGGAAGCGATTCTTTCGTTACATTTATCCTATTAAACATCGTCTCTTTATACAATAACTTGACTTGAGGTGCTGCTAGTAACGACGTTAGCATTTTTTCCCATGAAGTGGGTGGAATAAGCAACATACTTGATTGTGATACGATTGTTTTATCAGCTTTTTTATCTAACATAACTCCAATCATTTGTTGAAAAACTTCATCATCTTCTTGTTGAAAACAATGATAAGTTGCATCAAATAGAAAGGAATTTGCTAGTTGAATTGATTTTCCTGCTTGTAAATGTTCTAAAAATCCAAAGAGATTTTCTACTGAAAATGAGTTTAATTTCACTTCAATACCGAGCAAGTTTACTCCATTTTCGTCTGTAACAGGCTTACATATAAATTCCGCTTCGATGACCTGTCTATTTTCAAAATGTCGCTGATGACTGCTTGAACGGATCGGCTGATGGCTAAAAAGAGAAAATAAATCTTTTGTCATCGTATCATCAGGTTTTTGTAATGAATTTCCGTTTCTCTGTTGATCGTAAAGGTATAATAAAACCGCAGCGATATGCTGACAGTCTTTATCGAATGAAGCTAGCTTTGGGCAAGAGCATGTTGATTGAATGCCTCCCTTGTCCATTTCTGAGATTGTAACATTGAAATTTTCTGTTCCTTCGACAATAGCCTGACATGTATGCTCGTCATAATCCTCAATTTTCACTTTATTTGCAAGAAAAAATGCATTACCCCTCTTGAAGGACGTAACGCCACACATATCCTTAATTAATTGATGAGTTATTTTTGCCTTCATATGTCCGGCTCCTTCCTAGAGAGTAAAATAAATTCGACTTACAGTTTACCATGTTTTTCGTAGAGTTGGGTAATTCTAAAAACATCCTCAACAGCTGAAGCATTTTATTTTTTATTTAAAGATTGAATTAGTATACTAAAAACGAATACAACTGGAGGGATTTCACATGTTGATTGAAATGTGGACAGATTATGCATGTCCGTTTTGCTATATTGGGAAAAGACGACTGGAAGAAGCATTAAAACAGGTCGAACATAAGGCTGAAGTCGTTTATCGCTGTTTTGAACTAGATCCTACTGCAGAACGAGACATTTCTGATAGTATTTATGAAAAACTAGCAAAAAAATATGGAATGAGCCTTGAGCAAGCAAAGCTTAACTGCAAAAACATGGAAGAAATGGCAAAGGAGTCTGGATTAGATTATAATTTTGATACGATGAAGTTAACAAATACATTTGATGCACATCGTTTAACGATGTACGCAAAAACACAGGGTTTTATGAATGAAATGTCTGAGAGAATTCTACATGCTTTCTTTACAGAATCTAAGCATATTGGTGATCATACTACTTTGACGGATTTAGCAGTTGAAGTTGGATTGAATCGTGAAAAAGTAACAAAATTACTCGATAGCGATGAAATGACTGATGCTGTACGTAGTGATGAACAAGAGGCACAAGAACTAGGAATTCAAGGTGTTCCTTTTTTCCTGATTAACCGAAAATATGCTATTAGCGGTGCACAACCAACAGAAACCTTTATTAGTGCAATCAATCAAATTAATGAGCAAGATGGGCCATTTATTCGTATGAATGATGATAATGGTGCTACTTGCACAGATGAGTCTTGTGAGGTTTAGAAAGATAAAATGTGTATTCTGATTTATCAGAATACACATTTTTATTTCCTAGGCAAGCGCAGGAAGTGACAAATTCCGAATATTTTTTTGTGTTATAACAGTTTAAATATTTTCATAATATTGTATAATAGGTGATAACCTATCTAAAGATTGGAAGAATAGAAAAATTTTGTTATGATAGTTGAAAGGAATCATTAGTACCCTGTTTTATTTCTTAATTCTTTTGATAGCTGAAATTGTAATCGCTTACAAAATTCGACGTTTATGTCGAGCTCCTTACCTTTGTTTTCACATCTATGTTTTTATGTTTTCGCCGCAACTATCTTACTCGTAAAGGAGAAATGTACATGAAGACAACAAAAAATAGATGGTTAATCGCCCTCTCTGCTATCGCTATTCATATTTCTATTGGAGCAGCTTATGCTTATAGTGTCTATAAAAATCCGTTAAGCGAAACATTAGGCTGGTCAGCAACTGAAGCTGCTATTGCCTTTACAATTATGATGGCACTTGCTGGATCCTCTGCTGCTTTATTTGGTAGTTTTGTAGAAAAAAATGGTCCACGTAAATCCGCGATCGTTGCAGCCGTGTTATTTGGTTTAGGACAAATTGGTTCAGGATTTGCCGTGAGCAATGAATCTTTACCACTTTTCTTATTAACTTATGGAGTTGCTAGCGGCTTAGGCTTAGGTATTGGCTATATCTCTCCTGTTTCTACCTTAGTAAAATGGTTTCCAGATCGAAGAGGTTTAGCTACAGGAATGGCTGTACTTGGGTTTGGTTCTGGCGCTTTAATCACAGCTCCTGTAGCTGCAGATCTTATTGTATCAATAGGTATCCCTTCTACATTTTATGTACTCGGTGTTTGTTATTTTGTTTTAATGGTAATTGGTGCTTCTTACATCGCTCCACCTCCTGAAGGCTGGATGCCTGAAGGAATGAGAAAAGATGTTGCGTCAGGTAAAAAAGAAATAAAAGAAGATCTTCAACAATTAACCGCGAAAGAAGCGGTTAAAACGAAACGCTTTTGGATGCTTTGGATTATGATGTTAATTAACACAAGTGCGGGCATTATGATGATTTCTGTCGCCTCACCAATGGCGCAGGAAGTAGTCGGCCTTTCAGCAGGAGCAGCAGCGGCGATGGTAGGAATTATGGGAATCTTTAACGGTGGAGGCAGACTTGGTTGGGCTGCTGCATCCGACTTCTTAGGTCGACCTATTGTTTTCGTCATTTTCTTTGTCATTCAGATTGTTGCTTTTACCCTCCTTCCTACAATTACAAATGCGTTAATATTTCAAGCTTTAATATTGTTAGTTGTTAGTTGTTATGGAGGCGGCTTCTCTAACCTGCCTGCCTTTATTGGTGACTTATTTGGAACAAAACAACTTGGTGCCATTCATGGATACTTATTAACAACATGGTCATTAGGTGGTGTATTCGGACCTATGCTTGTTTCAGGTATAAGAGAAACAACAAATAGCTATATTCCTGTGTTCTATGTTTTTTCAGCTCTCATTCTTCTTGCCTTTATCGTTTCCCTTCTTCTTCGCTTAGATATAAAGAAGGTGAAAGAAGCCCAGAAGAAACAAGTCGCATAAAATTCGAAAGGAGCTAGGTTTTAAATACCTGCTCCTTTTTTGCCTTTTTATAAAAGGAAGTACATCATCCAATGTAGAATATTTCAATAAGATTCTAATTTTAGATAAGGATGGTTACAGTGTCAGTCAACTATTGTATGAAATGTGGGTCACCTCTGGAGATGCGTTCGATCGATGGAGTTGAAAGAAAAGCATGTATAAGCTGTGATTATGTGTTTTGGGGGAATTACAGCATTGGCGTTGGTGGATTAGTTATGAAAGACGGGAAGTTTCTGCTTGTCAAACGAGCCCATGACCCTGGGAAAGGATATTGGACAAATCCTGGTGGGTATATTGAGCAGCTAGAATCTATTGAAGAAACAGTTGAGCGGGAAGTTGAAGAAGAAGCTGGAATAAAAGCAAAGGCAAACAGAATCGTTGCAATTCGGGATCTTCCCCGTCAAATTCATAATATATATATAGCATTTGCAATGGACTATATAGAAGGAACCCCAACTCCTGATGGAATTGAATCCGATGAAGCAGGCTTTTACAGTTTAGATGAAATTGAAACAATGAATGTTGCGCCCTTTACTAAGTGGTTAATAAACGTAGCTTATGAAGAAGAAAAAACAGGTCTCTTTAAAGATGTAGAGCCAAAGATGAAAGATCATATTTTGTATAAAATTAATAGTTCTAATTAAATTAGCATTTTATTTAAGAATAGATGTGCTTTTCTATTGCAATTTTTTATAAATATATGGCTAAATGCAGGTTGTTTTCTGTTTAAACTTAATGTTATCAAAATTTCACGGTATCGTTTTTTTGTTATCAAGTGAAATTAGCATTCGAAAATGGAATGCGTATGCCTTGGTAAAGGTAAGAAGGGTAAAATCATTCGCTAGATCCAGAATTAGGTGAAAATTATAGTAATAGCGTCTTAATTTTGTAATAGTTTCCATTTGTGCATTCTTTTTTAGTTACAAAGTAAAAAATGCATACGCAAATAAGAGATGCGTATGCTTTGGCATTGATAAGTAGGATAAAACCATTCGTTAGATCCAGAATTAGGTAAAAACTCATTGTATTAGCGCTAAATATTGTAATTTCTCCCATTTATGTATCATTTTTTAGTTAAAACGTAAAAATAGCATACGCAAATAAGAGATGCGTATGCTTTGGCATTGATAAGTAGGATAAAACCATTCGTTAGATCCAATATAAGGTATAAACCGATAATATAGCAGCTGAAATCAAAAAATAATGACCATTTACGAAGCCCGCTAATTCTACTGAACCCAACTATATTTGTTTTCTTACCTCATCTCTCAATGATTCAATCAAATTATCTGATAAGTTTGCCGGTAATGATGTTTCATTTTCAAATACCCATGCATTGATTAGTTCAAGGTCTGATTTCTTAAAAGTAATACTGTATTCTTTATTGCTATGTGTAAAATCAGCTGTTACACATTCTTCTCCGTCAAATCCATCATCAATAACCATATGCTCAATTTCAAATTCCTTCATATTATAAACTCCTTTTTTATGATCATATTTATAGATTTGACTAGATCTTAACTATTATTCACAAAGAATGCCCTATAAAATCTTTTTCATACCGGGAATTTTAATAATAAGGCTACTAATAAAAAAGCAAAGAATGATGGCTAAACAGCTCACAATGATCCATTCAATCATTGGATAAAAGATTCCATGAAATAATAAACTCAGTCCAACAATGATTGCTGGATGAATAATATAAACGGTATATGCTGCTTGTGCTAAGTTATTTTTAAAAGAACTTGGTTTGTTAACATGTTCTTTAAAATAAGCTAGAAATCCTAAAATAAAACCAATTGCAACAAAAGGTTCCCACAATGCATAAACAAGCGCTTGAACATTAATACCGCCTTCAAACTCTAGACCACCATCCAAAGCACCACTTGCAATTAAAGCAATTGGTAACACTGGAATCGTTATAATAGAGATCAACTGCCATCTTTTCACAACTTTCTTATTTATTAACTCTAACCAGTTATGGCGCTTAGCGATAATCCCCACAATAAACAACAAAATATAGGAAGGGAAATAACCAAATTGTAATCCTAAAAAACTCTCACCAACAGGATAAACTAGTCTAACAAGAAATGCTGTTATCCCTAGCAGGATAGCTGTAACGAATAAACGTAATGACGTTGGTGGATGTATTTTCAACACAGTCTTTTGCTTCATTAACTTACGAATAATAACATATAAAATAGTAAAATAAATGAGAGTTTCCACGAACCATAGTGGTCCAAAATGTATCGTGTGGAAGGTAAATACTTCTTTCATATAGTAGGTTGATAGAGACATCGTTTCATGGAAATGAGTATAATAGGTAATAACAGGACCTAATATAAACACATAAAAAAGCAATGGAATGCCAAGACGCATAAAGCGTTCCTTTAAAAAAGAGGAAGCTCCTTTTCGGTCATATGAACCAGGTGTAAAATAACCCGAAATGAAGAAGAAAAACCCCATAAAATAAGCTTGATTCACAGCTGTGAAAAGGGTTAATACAATCATAGAAATTGTTAACTCATCATCATCAACAACTTTATAAATCCAATCCCCACCTGCTCCATATGCAATCGCAGTATGATGAACAATAACAACGATTGTTAAAATAACTCTTAAATAATCTAAATAATATAATCTTTTCCCCATATAATACCTGCTTTCTTTTTTATCGTTCCCAGTCTTTTCTATTTTATATAAAATATTCCTCAAAGATAAGACTGTATTTAGTTAAAAAAAGTTTCTACCAAAACAAAAAAAGCACGCTTATTGAAACGCACTTTTCCAAAAAAGTTAAATTAGCTATTAGCGATTAAACGGTATGATTGTAAACGATCTTCTGGGGAATGAGTGATCGTCACAATCATGATTTCATCTGCATGATAATACTTTTTTAATTCAGCTAGTTGTTGTTTAACGGTTATAGGATTCCCGATAATTGATTTTTGCTTTCTCTTTTCAAGAGACTGTTTTTCATTTTCGGTTAGTTTATATTTTTTCGCTTCCTCAATAGAGGGTATTCCCTGTTGGCCTTCACCTTTTCCTTGCTGTATTCCCCATATGAATGAACTTAGGGCGATATCTTCAGCTCGCTCAGTTGTTTCCGCACAAATCACTGATACAGTTAAGATGACATAGGGATGTTTTTCTGATTCCTTTGATTTAAACGCATCTAGATATTGTGTAATCATTTCTTTCCCGTCATTCTCACTCATGAATTGCCCAAATGCGTAACTCAGTCCATTTTCTGCAGCTAGTAAGGCACTTTTCTTACTTGTACCAAGAAGCCACACTTCAGGAGCAATGTCTGGGACTGGAGCGGCAGAGATTTTAGAATAGGGATGATCTTGAGGAAAATCTCGTTGAATAAAATGAAGAAGTTCTTCAACAGCTTTCGGCATGTCCCACACTTGCTTTAAAAAGGTATCAGATAATGCATTTGTTGCTTCGGCTGGACCACCTGGTGCTCGTCCTATACCGATATCTATTCGATTTGGAAACAATGTTGATAGCATGTTGTAGGTTTCAGCCACTTTATATGGTCTGTAATAAGGTAATAAAACAGCTCCCGAACCAATTTTTATTTTGCTTGTGCCTGCCCCAATGTAACTTAACATCACTTCTGGTACTGAACAAGCAAGCCCTGGTAAATCATGATGCTCAGCAATCCAATAACGTGTATACCCTAATTCTTCCCCAACTTGCGCGAGCTTTAATGATTCGTTTAACGCCTCTTGCGCAGTTTGATTTGATGAAATAGGTGATTGATCTAATATGCTTAACTTCATCATTACCCCTTTACCTCAAGTAAACGTAATGAAAAAGTCGCAACTTGCCCTTTTTCATAAAGATTTGTTAATGAAGTTGAATAGTTAGTTATGATTGCCTGAAAAGAATGCTCTTTCTCAGGAACTTTCACAAGAAAATTGTTTTCATAAAGTATTGTTGTGATTTCATGATATTCTTCACTAGTTACGAAAAATTCGATAGAAACGCTAAGTAAATTTTGTGTTATTTCTTCATTGTAACTAGTTATTTTAAGTAACTTGTTGTTAAGATAAATTTCTTTAACCATTCGTTTTGCCTCCTATCTCATTTCCATCATATAATGAAAAACCAAAGATGAAAAATATAATGACTTAAATAGCTTCATTAGAAGAACCCTCAGAAACTAATTCAACAAAGAAAACCTTGTAAAAAATACTTTTACAAGGTTTTCACCCTTATTCATTTTCTTCTTTATTCTTCCAATTTGGATTGCCAACCTCATAAAGCTTTCCGCTGATCCGATAAAGAACAAAAGGTATAAAAAACGCTAAAAACATGCAAAACAATTCACTGACAGTGGGTATTAAAAGCTGAAAAAAATCTCCCATTTTACCTCCATCATTGTAATGTTGATCGATTTATTGCTCCACTTTTACTAATTACTGAGTTAACAGTCACATCAATTTTGGCTTCTTTAAAACAATTTTCTCCATAATCCCATTTATCCTTCATTTTCTCCCATTCATCCGGATACTTTACACTCAAAGTTTCCCCGAATTTAAAAATATCAGTTTGCAGTTCTTGTTGAACTTTTTTAATGGCTATATCAGTAAATTCATCTATTCTTTTTTCGATTGCTTGTTCTGTATGGTCTAATTCCTCATCATTTAATAAATCAAACGTTTTATAAGTTTCTGGAATTGAACCTGATGTTTTAATATTTACCTTAAAGGTAATATCATCGGGGCTATTAAATGTAGGCGTTATATCAGATTGAACTTCTTCCATTTCATAAACAACAACCTCATCATCTACTTTTGCTTCTAAAAGTCCGCCTTCTATCTCCCCTGTTATAAAATTTACACCTTCCGTAGCTTCTTCCCCAATAAAACCAACCAGTTTATCTGAACTTCCGTTGAATACAGCATGACCTAGTATCTTTACTTCTTCTTCATTTATTTTTTGAATCATCTGTACCATGAAGCTTTCACGATCAAGTAATTTTTCATGTAAATCACCAATTCTTGTTGGTGGGATCATTCTTGCATTTTTATAATTGTTTTTTGAAATGGATTGAATATACATGGTTGGTAACTTTTCATTAGCAGGTCTCACTTCAAGAATATCTAGCGCATTCTCTGGTGTAATCATCACTTGAGTCCCTCTTCGCATTTCTGGATACCGGAGAAAATAGTCCAGAACATCAGGAAAATAATCTGATTTTGCTACCTGTTCCGAAAAAACAATGAGCTTAATGTGCTCATAGAAAGGAGATCGACTTGTTCTAGCAGCCACTCGTCTAACTGTTTCAAACATGGTATTTCCTGATGAAACAATATTTTGAAAAGCAGGATCACTATCTGCATTCATACCTATTGCAGATGGAACGACAAATTGTTGAGTTAATTTGAGAGGCATTTTGCTATTTTCTTCATCTAAATCGATTCCTGCACCAATAACAAAACCACGCTGCTCTATCTCAATTGCATCCCAACATCCACTACAAAGGAATAAAATAAGGAAAACGATAAGTATCTTACATTTATGCATGTTGAATAACCTTTCTTATTTTTGTTAGGAAAAAAAATAAAACTGGAAAATAACTCCATAGAAAAAGCCAATACCAGCAAGTATTTTTCCTAGCAGCTGAATTTGATATGCATTCTCCGGTGTTACCGCAATAAAATAAATTAGCGGTGATAGGATAAGAATAATCGTTTTCCTTTTTAACTTTGTAATAGAATGTAGCAAATGTATGCTAATATCAAAAGCCATTGAACAGGTGTTAAATACTGTCATAATCCAAACAGTAAAAAAAATGGACTCAAATCTTTCAATAAATCCTCCAGGTGCTTCAATCTCCTTAGCAATCTCTATTGTCGGATAGATGATTTCAGATGTAGCTAAGTTTCCAAAAACCCCTATTGCAATAGCATAGATCACCAGATAAAGTAGAATCGGAATTCCTATTCCAACCATCGTCATTTTTGGTGCGTCTTTTGGTGACTTTAAAAGGGAAATATAGACAAGGATAACGGTGTATCCAACAAAAGAAAAAGTCGTTTCTTGTGCACCTTGCCAATACCCATTGAATGAAGTTGTAAAAGCTGGTTGAATATTAGCTAACTTAAACAATGAAATATTCGAAAGCTGCACAATCAATGTGACCGCAAGTACGATTGGTAAAAACATTAAATTAAGTCTTAATAAAGCAATTCTTGAGCCTGATACACAATAAACGACAACTAACAGAAATGTGAGTGCTATAGCGTCAATTGGTGTTTGATCAAACATATAAAGCTTTGAAATATTGGCAATCACTCTTGTTTCTAATGAACAAGTAAATAGAAATGCGAGTGCCAGTATAGAGGTTAATCCCAACGCAACCGGTTTCGACATCATATCCGATGTATACTCAAAAAACGTTTTTTTTGGAAACTTTGAAATACTTTTAGCCAAGAGCCACCCGAAAAATAGAAAGAAACTTCCACTTAATATGATAGAAATCGTACCGTCCAATCCTTTTGTGTGAGTTGCTACGAGACGAGGCAAGGTCAGGACTCCAATTCCAATCATCATTGAGGAAATGATAAAAGCCAATTCCTTCCCTTCTATTTCTTGGTCAGCATATTCTACTGTTTTCATTGGCCTTCCTCCTTTTTCATACGACTCTCGTCTTCTGGTTCCAAATAATGTTGTCGTTTCTGGAAAAAAGTAAGAGGTGCCCGAAACACGAGATCTTTCCAATCACTGTAGAATGTTGGTGCAAAAGGTGTTGTATATGGGACACCCACTGATTTTAAGTTAGCCATATGGATGTTGATCATGATATAAGCCAAAATGATCCCATAGAACCCAAAAAAGCCAGCTACAATTAAGAAGAAAAAGCGAAGCATCCTAATTGTAATAGCAAAGGAATAAAATGGAATGGCAAAGGTAGAGATAGCTGTAACTGCTACCACAATTACCATAATCGGGCTTACAATACCGGCACTAACGGCAGCTTCACCAATAACTAAACCACCAACAATACCTACTGTTTGTCCAATTGGCTTTGGAAGCCGGATACCAGCCTCACGTAAGATTTCCATTGTTATTTCCATAAAAAGTGCCTCTATCAAAGACGGAAATGGCACTCCATCTCTAGTTGAAGAAATGGAAAAGGCAAGTTTTGATGGAATCATTCCGGGGTGGAATGAAACTAAAGCAACGTATAAGCTTGGTAAAAATAAAGCAATAAACGCACATAAATATCTTAATCCTCTTATTAATGAGCCAATATACCAGCGTTCATAATAATCCTCTGGTGATTGAAGGGTTTCCGCAAACGTTATTGGCGCTATAAGGACAAATGGTGTTCCATCTAAAAAAATAGCCACCTTTCCTTGTAGAATTGCAGCGGCAACTTTATCAGGTCTTTCCGTATTTTGAATTTGAGGAAAGGGAGATAAAAAATCATCCTCAATCCATTGTTCAACATAACCGGATTCAAGAACATCATCCATATCAATTGATTGAACACGCCTTCTTATTTCTTTCACGATTTTAGGATGAACAATTCCTGCTACATACGAAATAATAAGGTCCTTTTTAGAACGTCTTCCTACTTTAAATGATTCAAAATGTAAATTAGGATCTTTTATCCTTCTTCTTAAATGAACAATATTTGTTTGAATATTTTCTGTAAACCCATCTCTTGGTCCACGTACTAATGCTTCTGTAACAGGCTCTGAAATGCTACGGCTTTCCCAACCTTTTGTTCCGATCAGCAAAACTTTATCTTCTGAATCAATCATTAAAGCCGTATCACCTGAAAGAATCGCTAAACTCACATCATCTAGCGTGTTTGTTATCTTTACTTCAGGAATAGCTACTATCTCGTTTTCAAATTTTTCTAGTAGCTTCTCAGTTGAATAGTGATCAATCTTATCTTCTTTAAGCTCGGATTGTATAGTACTAATAATATAATGATTGATCGTTTCTTTGTCAGCAAGACCATCAAAGTAAATGAGACAAAGCCCTTTGTTCCCGAATGATAACCTTCTAACGATTAAATCGTTTGGAGAATCCATCAAATCTTGAATTTGTTTGATGTTTTTCTCCATATCTGAAACCAATTCCGGCTTAGGGCCACCAGTATCCTTCTTTTCTTTAAAGTATTCCTGCTGTTGGAACTGAGCTTTTCTCCTTAAAAAACCAAACAAGTAAAACACCTCTTTTTAAGTCAGAAAGTGGTTTCTATCTGATTATTTATAACCAACTGAAAAGAGACTATTCATGTGGAGATTAGTTACAAAATATTTTAAAAACTATAACGAAGTACAATATCATTACTTCGAAAAAATAAAAAAAGCTGTTATGCAGCTCTTTTTTTAAAGTTATTATATTGCGTTAAAAGGTTTAATAAAAACCATGCACTAATGACAAAAATTGTTACTTAATATTCATTCTCGGAATATGACTTCACCCCAAAATATTTATGAACAATCTGCAAGATTAAAAATATGATATAGAAAAGTAATGAATGATTATATCTTTTTATATACAAATAACAAAAAGGAGTGCTTTAGGTGTTTGATCGACATCCTTTTTTATTTTTAGCATGTATAATTGCAGGTTTTGCTTTAATTAATGTACCTTTAAGTGAACCTTTAACTCCACTTAGTCATTTGGTTATCTTTTTAGGCGAACTTACTGTTTTATTTTTCTCATTTGTTTTAATCTTTCATGGCATTTTATTTGTTTTCGGAAAGAAATAAATGTACCCCCTCTTTATTTGGAGGGGGTTTTATCAGCTAACAATTTACTCATCAAGTCAAATAATTCTGTTTTAGTTGAAGGATATGTTGATGATGTTAAACCAGTTGATTCAATCAGTTTTTCATAAACCTCCATCATCCATGGCTTTTCTAAGTGACTTTTCTGAAGAACGTTAATTTGTTGAAACACATCATTTGGTTCTCCTTGAGAAAGAATCTCCCCATCATGTAACACAATGACCTCATCCGCCCATTCATAAGCAAGATCTACATTATGTGTAGACAGGATAATTGTTCGATCCCGGTTATGGAGGGTTCCAAGTAATTCCATAATCTTTCTGGAGTAATAAGGATCCAGTCCAGCTGTTGGTTCATCTAAGATCATAAGCTCTGGCTCCATTGCTATCACACCAGCAATTGAAACTCGCTTCTTTTGACCAATGCTGAGAAAATGTGGTGGTTTGTCTTTTAATGATTCTGTTTCTGTTAGTAGCATCACTTCTTGCACCTTTTGCTTTACAAGATCAAGTGGTAATCCTAAATTTTTCGGACCAAACATAATGTCTTCATATACACTTGATGAAAAAAGCTGGGAATCAGGATTTTGAAAGACAATGCCTACACGTTGACGAAGTTGTTTGATTTCTTTTCGATTATAGTTGATTTTTTTCCCTTTATAGGTAATGAAACCTTTTGAAGGCTTAATAATACCATTGAGGAGTAGAAATAGAGTGGATTTACCTGCCCCGTTATTTCCTATTAAAGCAATTTTCTTACCTTGCTCAATTGAAAAGGTGATATCGTTTAAAGCCATAGTTCCGTCCCCATATTGATATGAAACATGTTCTAATGTAACGAGTGGTAATAGCATAGGGCACCTCATTTCTGCGAACTAAGATTTATCTTGTTAAAATGGAAAAGGTGAGAAGCCCCACCACTACCACCAAAATCCCGGCACATCGAGACCGGTTAATAGCTATTCCTATTTCAATATCATATAATCCCTCTTCACCACCACGACTTTCAATCGCTGTTTGCAATTCTTTTGCAGATTGAGAGGATTTTATGAAAAGACTAACAATTAATTGTGCTACTGATGTGATCCAGTCCTTATGATTTTGATAGCCTAGCCTACTTGACTGCGCAAGAAAAATTTCATGCGTTTTATCTAAAAGCACGAAGATAAATCTGTACGTCATTCCAACTAGTTCAATGAATAAGATTGGAAGCCTTAATTGTTTTAATACCCACAGAATCTGGTTGATGGAGGTAGTTAGAATAAGAAAGTATAAGCAGCTTATACTAGCTATCACGGTTGTACCAAGATCAAAGGCTTGTTTCAAATTCGCTAAACTAGTATAGATCGACCAAGATCCTATTTCTATTTGCCAAAGCGGATCTGCCATACTGCTTATTGGAGTAACTGAAATCACAATCGTCATCATACTTGTTAGCAAAAATATAGATGGTAATAATAAAAGCTTTATATATTGAGATAACGGTATTTTAGCTGCAAGAACAACACTGATGCTCATGATAAAGAATGTGAGACAGGCTATGCTTTTATTTTTCGTGATAATCGTAAAAAGCAAAAAAACAAACGCAAACGCTACTTTCTCAGCTGGGTGAACGTGTTTCAGACCATTTATATAGGCGTACTGATCAATTTTTAACATTCAAGCTCCTTTATTCTTTTGACGAGTATTTTTTTCTAGCTCGTCCAAAGCCGATCACATAACCGATAAAAATAGCACCTGCTGCTGCTTGTAAAGAGAAAAGCAAGCTTTCAATTTCACCACTTGGAGGTTCCCAAATCGATGAAAACCAAGGCTCATACGATGGAGCCAATTCCCCAATCATTTCTTCTGCTTGGCCATCTGCTCCGCCAAACTCCGCATCTTTTTGTAAAAACAAAGGGAAAATAGCTAATAAAATAACAAGTAAAAATAACAATAAGTTTTTCATCTTTAGCTTGCCTCCTTAACAGTAGGTAAGTGCGTTAATTCAGTCATATTGTATTTTATTAACAAATTCATCACGATAACTGTTAATAACCCTTCACTTATTGCTAGTGGAATTTGTGTAATACCAAAAATACCAGCAAACTTAATAAAAGAAGCGAAAAATCCACCCACCTCGGCAGGAAACGCTAGTGACAATTGAACAGATGTGACAATGTATGTACCTAAATCACCTAGCATTGCAGCAAGAAAAACAGATACAGCAAAGGACAGCTTCATTTTTCTTCCTAATTTATAGATACCATATGCGATAAATGGCCCAACAACTGCCATCGAAAATGCGTTTGCTCCTAATGTTGTTAACCCACCATGTGCTAATAATAATGATTGAAATAGCAACACAATCGTACCGATCACACTCATTGCTGTTGGTCCAAATAAAATACTACCTAAACCAACTCCAGTTGGGTGAGAACAACTGCCCGTTACGGACGGAATCTTTAGGGCTGATAAAACAAAGGCGAATGCCCCGGAAACACCTAGCATTGTTTTCAATTCAGGATGTTCACTCACATTTTTTTGAATACTTTTTAAGCCAAAAATGATAAACGGCAGTGTAAGTGCCCACCAAAAAACAGCCCATCCAATTGGTAAAAATCCTTCCATTATATGCATTGCATAGGCACTTTTGTATGAATTTACCCAAAAATAACTTGTTAATCCTAAGACAGCTATTAAAAGTGCCCAATTATAGTTTCTTTTCATTCCAATTTCCTCCTACAGAAAAAATGAATGGTTGTCCATCATTTGCATCTATTAAAACTAAACAGGCTGGCTCAACCAAAGGTCTTGGTTACCATTTAAGCTTTACTTTTCAAGTAACGAGTAAAGCACCTGCTTTGAATATTTTACGAACTACTACCCCATGTTTCTTTATATATTAGTTTTTCTAGCGATCGTCTTTTTTCCCATTTTGCCGATTCTAAAATTGGTGCCTTCGGATAATCGTCTGTATAGCCAATCGAAATCAATGCAACCGGATCAATATGTGGTGGAATACTTAATATATCGCGCACATCAGCTTTTTTATAAAAGCTAACCCAGCCCATTGCTAATCCTTCCACACAAGAAGCCAGCCACATATTTTGAATCGCACATGCTGTTGACATCATATCTGTTTCAGGAATCGAGTTACGACCTAAAACATGTGAGCCACCTCTTGTTGGATCACATGTTACACAAATTGTTAATGGAGCTTCTTTTAATCCTTCAATTTTAAGAGAAAGAAATTTGGAGGCCCGCTCATCTTCTTCATAATGAATAGCGAGCGCTCGTCTTTCCTTATCTGCTGCCCAAGCTAATTTCTGCTTGATTTCATCTGATTCCACTAAGATAAAATTCCATGGCTGCATAAAACCAACAGAAGGTGCATGGTGGGCGGCTTCTAATATTCGAGCAACAGCATCCATTGGAACAGCACCTTTATTAAAGCTGCGAACATCTCTTCTTGTTTCAATTACCTTATAAATAGCCTCTTTTTCTTCTTTAGAAAACATAATTGAATCACCTCACATTAAAATGGAGATTTTTGTCCCTTACAGCAAGCTTCTTATGACTGTAATAGAATGGAACTGCTTTAGTATGGTCAACGAGCTTTTTAAATCGAAGCAAACAATCGTTTCTGTTTGGATGATCGTGATCAAACAGGATACCAATCATTGTCCCGCTGTGTGCAACAACGACACCACCTTGGCAGGAAGCTGCTAGTTTTTCCATTTCATCAAAGTACTTTTTAGGGAGAATTTTTTCATTTATCTTTGCGCTTATTGTTGTTGCCTGACAAATGGAGCTTAAATTCTGAGATTGAATTCCTGTTTTTATTAAATGGAAGGCATGATGAAAAGCTTTCAGATCATGTCGTGAGTAGGTTTTACGCTGTTGATTGAATTGAATCGTGTCGATATACCCACCAATATCAATTCCAATTAAATCAAATGGAGGTAAGTTTCCGAACGATTCCATTAGGCTACCGTTTTTGTAGTTATAAGCCACAACATTCTCATACATCACTCCGTCAGTTGGTTCAATTTCTGTTGCGATCGTAGAGAGAATTTCATTATTTACATCAATGAAACACCCTTCTGCGACTGCTTTCATCGCAGCAACAAGATCTGCTGAACTACTTGCCATCCCTTTTCCTCTAGGAATGTTTGAAGCAAGATATATCGTTCCTCCGACATTTCTATTAAACAAGGAAATTAACTTATTACAGGCCAAAACAGCTTTTGAATAGTAGGAATGACCAATAATGGTTTTTGTTTCATTTGGAATAAATACGGCTTTGCTCGTTAGTACCGGAATCGGCATTGTAATTAAAAAGGGCTGCTTGTTGTATACTCCCTGTACTAGCTCTCCAAATGTACCATTACCTATGCCATAACCAATTCGCATGTTGATAACCCCTGTTTCCTCTTAATCTAGTATACGTACGCAGTCATAAAAATCGACAAAATGAAGAAAATAATCAAGCCTATCATCGAAGAGATATGCATAATCTTTATCGTGTGAAGAATATCATTTGCTTCAATATTCCTTTTGGGTACACCCATTTTGGCTCGATGAGAGACCATTCCATTGTAATAATTCGTCCCTCCCAGTTGAATACCCAATGCTCCGGCGACTGCTGCTTCTGGTATTCCACTATTAGGACTAGGATGTAGTTTTGCATCATTTTTGATGCTACTCCATGCCGCGCGAATATCAAGACGTACAATCCAGCAAGCAGTTAGAATAAGGACAGCTGTTATTCGAGCCGGAATATAGTTGCAAATATCATCTAATCGAGCTGAGGCCCATCCTAAATTTTGATATTTCTCATTTTTATAGCCTACCATTGAATCTAGTGTATTAACGGCTCGATATGCCATAGCTAAAGGAGCACCGCCGATTAATGCATAAAAAAGCGGTGAGATAATTGCATCTACAATATTTTCAGCAACCGTTTCAATTGTTCCCCTGCTAATCTCGTTTTCATCAAGGAAATCGGTGTCCCTTCCAACAATCATGCCCAGGCTTTTTCTTGCTTTAGGAAGATCTTTTTCTTGTAAAGGCTTGTAAACTTCTCTTCCAGCGTCTGCTAAACCTTTTGTCGCAATTGTTGTGGAAATAAGCCAAATCTCTATACATATTGCAAGCCAATTATTGATTTGATGAGCAATGATAAGAATGATCACAGTCAGTAAGTAGGTTAATCCAACAATAACAATCGGAAAAAGTAACCCAACAACCTTTAGTTTTCTTTCATCATGAAAGAATTTTCTAATGAGTTTTTCTAGTAAGCTAATACCTTTTCCTATATAAACAACAGGATGAGGTAAGCTTCGCGGATCTCCAATGAATCGATCAATAAAATAAGAGAAAACAAGCATAATTGAATGAGTTAACATCGAAGCTTTTCTTCCTCTCTCCAATTTGTTACCACTTCAGTTAATGCATCGTAAACTAAACATCCAATTGAATTGCCGATGGTTGTTGCTGTTCCGGCAAACTGATGGGTAGGATAGGCAGGGTCTTGTGTAGCGGCAATGACGATCGAATCAGTTGTGGTACCTGTAGCATCTTCTCCTGCTTCATCAACAATACTTAAATCTTGTAAAGCTGCAGCCTTTGCTTCGGTTGCCGTAATAATGCTATTAATCATAGCAGAATGAGTTAGGTTTCCATCAATGAAAATAAATGTATTAATTGTCCCATATTGATAGGCTGAATATGTTTTTCGCTTTTTACCAGCTCTAGCCTTGTTGCCTACACCCGCTGTGACGCAAACAACCATTTTGAATTCATCTCCGTGTATTTCCTGGACAGATCCTAATTCAATTTTTGCTGCTGTTTGAAGACCTATTGTTTGTTGCTTTGGATATCCCCAAATGTTCACTTTTTCCTCAATTTGTTTCACTGGATCATTAGAGGCATATTGGAGAGGTACTTGCCAGTTGAAATAATGAGTAGCCATTTGAAATCCACCACCGAAAACGGCACTGCTAAAAGATTCTAACGGAAAAGTTGATTCAAAAATTAAATGATCATCTCCACGTTTTAATGAGAGTTCAGGCCACACGTTTGAATGGTGATGCTGTTGATTTTTAAAAGGTTGTGCCATGTTTTTCACTTCATCCTATATTTTGTACTGATTTTATTTTTTCTAATTGTAGATCAAATTCCAATAAAACCCCGCTACCATGATTGATACCTTCTACATCCCAAAACTTTGTTGAATTTCCTAAATAATAATGGCTTAAAAGCCAACGGATAGGGCCTTGATGACTAACGATCAAAACGGTGTCATTAAGGGTGTGCTGACAAAGTACTTGTTTGAACCAATCATGAACACGGGACCCAAGTTCATTAAGCGTTTCTCCCTCAGGAGGAGCGAGTTTAAAAGGATCATTGATCCACTTTGTCACAAGCCTAGGTGCTTCAGACATGATTTCGTCATAGGTTTTACATTCCCACTTACCAAATGAAAGCTCTCTTAGTGCAGGATCTGCAGATGGTTTCATTTGAAGAGCTTCACCGATTATTTGCGCACTCTCTTTTGCACGCAAAAGGTCACTTGAGTAGAGTGCTGAGATGCTTTCTTTTCCCAGCGTCTTGATGAGATTGGTTGCTAAGCTTTGAATTTGTTGCTGACCTAATTTGTTTAAAGGAGCATCATAGTGACCTAAATAGCGTCCAGCTGCATTTTCATTTGTTTCACCATGTCTAATAAGAATCATTTCCACCTTAAAACAACCTCCAAATTGCAATCGCCAAGAATAATGATACACATTCACTCCATTCGATGATGGCCCCGTAGCAATCTCCCGTTAACATCCCAAGCTTTTTAAAAACATACAAAACAAAAATCGTACTAACAATAACAGATAAGATAATTAAAATGAGACCATGAAAGCTAAGTAAAAAGAATGTTATAGCTAAAACAAACGCCAGGTTTAAGACGATAACAGGAATTGATAAATAACGGTGAAGACCTTCACCTAATCCACCTTCCTTTTTATAAGGAAAAGCCTTTATAGAAAAAATGAGCACAAAACGAGCAAACAAAGGTGAAAAAATGAGTAGGAAGGTAAGATTCATAGAAAGCAATTCGTAGATCGCCATTCCTTTTCCTATCATTAATAAAATAGCTGCAATCACACCCATTGCACCGACCCGACTGTCTTTCATAATCTCAAGCATTTGCTCACGAGAACGATTGCTTCCCAAGCCATCAGCCAAATCCATCCACCCATCTAGATGAAGACCTCCTGTAATCCAGACCCATAACACTAAGAGGAAAAAAGCTGTAATTGTGAGTGGAAAAACCTCGACGAGTAATACGGAACCTAAAGCGATAATCATACCGATCAGAAGTCCAACCAGCGGATAAAAAATCACACTTTTTTGCCAATCTTTACTCGATAATTGGGAAGATGGAGCTGGTATTCTTGTTAAAAATGAGAGAGCAGATAAAAAGGCCTTAATCATTTCAAGCGCAATGGCAACCCTGACATGACGGCAAATACTTCATCAGCTGCTTCGGCTGTTAATTGATTCATTTTACCGAGCACATCTTGATAAAACCTTCCTAAGCGATACAAGGCCACTCCTCCTAATCCTACTTCACTTGAAACAATAATAACGTGTTCTGTAAGCTGTTTGATTTGCTCTAGCCAACTTTGTAACTCTAATAAAATCGTTTCCTGATGGTCTTTTGATTTTAATTCTTCTTCAGGGATGCTCATACAGCGGTTTGCTAACCATGTTGACAAACAATCAACTAAAATAGCTTCGTTATCTTCATTATTAGATCCAAAGATAGGCAATTCAGTAGGGTTTGACAGTAAACCCCAGTGATTAGGGCGACGCTTTTGATGAACTTCAATTCGCTGTTGCATTTCATCATCTGTTATCACACCAAATCCTACGTATAAGACATTTGTACTTTCATTAGCCAAGCGTTCTGCATACTCACTTTTACCAGAACGAATTCCACCGGTTATAAAGGTGATGGTCATCCATTTTCACATCCTTTAAGCTTCACATCTATTAATGCATCTAGTAGCACATTGTTTTCTTCTTGAGACCTAATAGCGATGCGAAAATCATGTTCTGTTAATCCTTTATACATGGAGCAGGATCTTATTAAAATCCCTTTTTGTCCGAGTTTCCATTGAAGATCCTGAGCTCCCATGTTTTTTTGTGATCGAACTAATAAATAATTAGCCTGTCCGTCAAAAACGTACCATCCTAGTTCACGTTCAATTTTTGATTTTACATACTGTCGTTGTTCCGTAATAAGAGTGATTGTTTCGTCAGCATATGCTTTTTCGTTTAAGCAATATTCCCCAGCCATTAGGGCTAGCTGATTCACGCTCCAAGTTACTTGTTTTACGATCATTTTTCCAATAAGCTCAGGATTCGCAATTGCGTAACCTAGGCGAAGACCTGGTATGGCGTAAAACTTTGTCATCGACCGAATAATGATCATATGTTGATAGTTTTCTAGATAAGGAAGTAGAGTAAGGTCCGACCCGTTAGCTAAAAAGTCAATAAATGCTTCATCAATCACGACATACGTATTTGATTTTTCTGCTGAATCTGCAATTTGTTTTAACTCATCCAATGTATAGACTGTACCTGTTGGATTGTTAGGATGTCCGATAAATAGCAGATCCACTTTGCTTATTAAGCTTAAAAGTTCTACCATATTAGGCTTTAGGTCGTCCTCATCTCTTCCGTAGCAACCCTCCACTTTTGCACCAAAAGCTTTTGAAAGCTGTTCATATTCAGAAAAACAAGGATAAACAACACCAACAGTTTTCGGTTTTAAGGCAAGCAGGACAAGAGCCATACATTCGGCAGCCCCATTTCCAATGACGAGCTGAGAAGAAGGAACGGATAGAACTTCTGCAAGTTTACTTTTAAGTTTTCGTTGTCCGGGATCAGGATAATGGATAATGCTTTCAAGCTCACTTTTTAAGCCCTCCATTACTGACTGTGGTGGACCCAAAGGATTAATATTTGCACTGAAATCCAGTACCTTTTTTCCTTCAAGCCCAAATACATTTGTTGCAGTAAGCAGATCTCCTCCATGACCAAATTGCTCCAATACAGTCATTAAAATTCAATTCCTTTCACTGCAGGTATGCCCTCGTGATAGTAATGTTTAACTTCCTTCATTTCTGTAACAAGATCTGCTTCAGCCATGATTTCCTCTTTAGCAGAGCGTCCTGTCAGAATCAAATGCATATGCTCCGGACGAGATTTTATCAAATCTATGACCTCATGTAGTGGAAGAACATCATCAATAGGAAATTTTTCAATGGCTAGAGCATTATTTAGCTCATCTAAAATCACAACATCATAAGAATGAGTTGCAATTTTTTCTTTCGTAAAAGCCCATGCTTTTTTTAACGCTTCGCGGTGCTCTTCTGGTGTTTTAGTCCAAGTAAACCCAATCCCAGTTTGATGCATTTCAATGCCAATTTTGTCAAACTGAAGCTTTTCTCCATATGTACGAGTTGGAGATTTAATAAATTGAATGATGAGCACTTTTTTTCCACGTCCTGTTGCTCGGATGGCAAGACCAAGTGCTGCGGTTGTTTTCCCTTTCCCATTACCTGTATAAACGAGCATAAGGCCACGTTGCTTTGATTGACTCATAAGCTCCCCCCTCGTTTGGTTAGTTTGCAACTACAACCAAATTGTTTTTTCTTCATATGACGTTCTTTTTGGTTCTTTCATTTTTTGGAGAGAGTCTTCGTTGGGATATCCAATAAAAATGTTCCCAATCACCTTTTTGTTTTCGGGTGCACCGATAAATTGATGAAGGCGCTCATCATGAACAAGACCAACACCTCTTGTACGCCAAACAAAACCAAGTCCAAGCTCTTTGGCAGCAAGCCACATGGAATGAATTGCACAACAAACGGCATATTCATTATCTTTTGTGGCGTCATCATCTCCTGGGACAACATCAGAAGTAACAACGATATGAACAGGTGTTGAGGTTAACACTTTAATGGAGCTTTCAACTAAATGTGGCTTCGTTGGAAATCGTTCCTCTAAATATTCCTTAGCAAGAGCTTCATATCTGTCTTTTGCCTCACCCTTTATCACATAAAAACTCCAAGGCTCTCTCATACGGTCGTTTGGAGCCCATGTTGCCGCTTCAAGCAACACGTTGATTTTTTCATCTTCTACATCTTGTTCACGGTAATCTCGTATTGCTCGACGTGTTTTTAACTCATTAATGATTGACATACTTCTCCTCCTCGTTATTACTTGAAGCTTCTCTTTCGTTAAACCACTTAATCTTTTCACGAAGGTTAACAACTTCACCAACAATGGTGATGGAAGGATGTTCCATTCCTGCTTCTTTGACGATTGCTTCAATTGTGTTTAATGTGCCAGTAACTGTTCGCTGCTTCTCAGTTGTTCCCCACTGAATGACTGCAACCGGTGTGAGACTGTTTTTGCCATTTTCAATAAGCTTTTCGCATATATAGTGCAAGTTTCCAACACCCATGTAAAAAGCGATTGTATCGATTCCTTGTGCGAGAGCCGACCAGTTGATACTGTCCTGTTTCTTTTCTGCCCGACCATGGCCTGTTACAATAGCGAATGATGAAGCATAATCCCGGTGTGTGACAGTAATTCCCGCATATGTTGGTGCAGCAATTCCTGATGTGATTCCAGGAACAATTTCAAACTTAATATTTTGTTCGGCTAGTACTTCTGCTTCTTCCCCCACACGTCCAAATACAGAGGGATCGCCACCTTTTAAACGAGTAACAACTTTACCTTGTAATGATTTTTCTACAAGCAGATCATTGATTTGTTCTTGAATAAGTTCATGCTTTCCAGGAAGCTTTCCACAAAAAATCAGTTCTGCCTCAGGCTTTGCGTGGTCTAACAATCTTTTATTTACTAAGCGATCATATAAAATCACATCTGAATTTTGGATACATTCTAATCCATAGACGGTAATTAATTTCGGATCCCCAGGTCCTGCTCCTACCAGATACACGGTTCCTTTGGTCAAAATTCTCCCTCTCTTCTATTTTCATTCTTGTTGGATATTCCCGCTGATTGAAATGTAGCCATCTCATTTAGCATGTTTGTTGCTGATTGTAAAATGGGAAAAGCAACAGCAGCTCCAGATCCTTCTCCTAACCGCAAACCTAATTGAAGAAGTGGGTCTTTTTCTAAAAAACGAATAGCCTTACTGTGACCTTTTTCGACTGAGCGATGACCGATGAACATATAGTCAGCTGCAGTTGGGTGAATGCATTTGGCAATAACAGCCGCTGTTGAACAAATAAATCCATCAACAAGGATCGGAATCCGATTTTCTGCCGCAGCCAGCATTGCACCTGCCATTGCTGCTATTTCTAATCCTCCAACCTTTGACAGAACATCAAGTGGATCATTTGGATTAGGTTGACGAGCTTTGATACTTCGTTCAATGACCTGCTGTTTTATTTTGCGTCCTACTTCTGAAATACCTGTTCCGATTCCAACAAGTTCATCTAGATTTTGATTAAGGATCACAGAAAGAATCGCACTGCTTGCCGTGGTGTTCCCAATTCCCATTTCACCAACAATTAAGCATTTTATTCCTTTTGCTATCATTGCTAGTGCTCGTTCATAGCCAATTTCAATGGCTTTTTCAGCTTCTTGTCTTGTCATCGCATCTTGCTTACAAAAATTAGCTGTTCCGTACCTTACCTTTTTTTGGACAAGTTCACTTGATTCAATATCTTCGGCAACACCTACATCCACAATTTCAAACATCGCGTGTATTTGTCGTGAAAACACATTTATCGCTGCTCCACCGTTTAAAAAGTTTTGAACCATCTGAGCTGTCACATTTTGAGGAAAAGCAGATACCCCTTCTTCTGTTACACCATGATCAGCGGCAAATATAATAACCCCTGGTGGTGTGACAGTTGGAAAAGGCTTGCCAGTCATTTCGGCTAGCTCAATAGCAATTGCTTCTAATCGTCCAAGACTACCGGGGGGTTTTGTTAATGTGTCGATATAGGCACGAACCCTTTTTCCTACTCGTTTATCAAGAGGTGGAATGTCATTATATATGTGAATCAATTTTTACACTCCTTTGATGAAATCTTTCCATTGCATGTTGAATGAAGGTAAGATCAACATGGTTTCGCACATGATCAGCTAATAGATCAAATGCTTCCTCTCGAAGCTGGTTAAATGAAATTCTTTCTTCTATAGGTGTTAATCCCTTACTAATACGAACCGCGTTTAAATACCCTTTTCGAAAATCATCGTTATGAAAAACACCATGAAAGTACGTGCCTATAACCTGCTCATCACTTGTTTTACATCCATCAACTGAATCTGACAGCTGAATAAGTGGTGTACAGTCGCCACTCACATTTGTTACTCCCATATGGATTTCATAACCCTTTACATGATAGGATTGATCGTTAAAATGTAAGTGTCCTTCTGACAGCACGGTTGTTTTATCCTTTTTCATTGTGGTAAGTAGCGGGAGAAGACTTAGCCCTTCCATCTCATGGTGTGATGATTCAATTCCTTCAGGATCAGTGATCTTTAAACCTAGCATTTGATATCCACCACAAATACCGATAATATGAGTTTGCTTCTTTTCATGTAGCTCTACTATTTTTTGAGCAATTCCACTTTCTTTAAGAAACTTGAGATCTTCTATTGTGTTTTTGCTTCCTGGTAAGATGACAATATCCGGATTTTTCACCTGATGACTTCTCGTAACAAATCGTACATGACAATCCTGCTCATGAAAAAATGGATCAATATCAGTAAAGTTTGAAATTTTTGGATACTGAATAACAGCAATATCTAATTCTTTTTCTTCATTGACCGCAGAAGTATATTGATTTAAAACAACGGAGTCTTCGGCATCGATGTTAAGATGAGGGATATACGGGATTACTCCTAATACCTTTTTACCTGAATATTCTTCAAACCATTTAAGTCCCGGCTCTAAAAGGCGAACATCTCCTCTAAATTTATTAATGATCACTCCAATAACTCGATCATGGTCTTCTCGATCAAGCAGTTGCAGTGTTCCTACTAAACTAGCAAAAACACCGCCTTTTTCAATATCACCAATTAATACAACTGGAGCGTTTGCCATTCGGGCTACCCGCATATTGACAAGCTCACGATCATTTAAATTGATTTCGGCAGGACTTCCAGCACCTTCTATCACAATTCGGTCGTATGTATTTGTAAGATTTGTGAGTGATTCTTGAATTAATGCTAAGCCTGTTTGAAAAAACACTTTTCGATACTCCCCAGCCTGCATGTTTTTATAGGGCTTTCCATGAACAACAATTTGCGATTCATAATCACGATTTGGCTTAATTAAAATCGGATTCATATCCGTTGTTGCTTGAATAAAAGCGGCTTCAGCCTGCACACCTTGAGCCCGTCCGATTTCCTTCCCATCGATCGTAATATATGAATTTAATGCCATGTTTTGCGATTTAAATGGTGCTGTTTTATATCCATCTTGTGCAAAAATTCGGCAAAATGCTGTGACAATTACACTTTTTCCTGCATCAGAATGCGTTCCCTGAAACATGATCGGCAAACCCTTACCCATATGTTTTTATTTCCTTACAAAAAGTTATCCAATTCTCGACCATTTCAGGACAAGAAGCAAAGTGAAAGTGCGTGTATCCTGCAACTAGATTATGAGTTAAACAGCCTTCAAGCTTAGTTCCTCTCATGCCTTTTGTTTCATAAGCATGCGTACAGTCAGAGTGTGGTTCAAAAGTTGAATAATGAAATTCATGACCTCGTGCTTTTTGATTTTCATTGATAAGGAAATTTCCTTTTCGACCAGTAATATCTCGGTAGCCCAATGCCACTCTTTTTGTGTGCATTTTAACTTCACCTGAAATGACTCCAACCATTTCATAACGATTTTCTTCACTTGTTTCAATGCCATTTGTTAAATACATGAATCCACCACATTCAGCAAGTGTTGGTAAACCTTGCTCAATCGCCTCTTTTATAGATGACTTTGCTTTATCGTTGTTTGAAAGCTCACTAGCAAATTCCTCAGGAAAACCACCACCTATGTAGAGACCATCTGCTCCTTCAGGTAATGCTTCATTTGCAAGTGGTGAAAAATATAGAAGCTCAGCACCTTGAGTTTCCAAGATTTCGAGATTTTCAGGATAATAGAAATTAAAGGCGGCATCTTTTGCTACAGCAATCTTTACTGATGCATCTTTCTTTTTATCGAAAAGAGAAGAGATTGGTTTATCCTGAATTGGCTTTGCTTCAGATAAAGTAAGTAATTTGTCAATGTCGACGGTTTCGAGTACCAATTCACCTAATTTGTCAAAGAAAGAATCTAATTCTCCTCTTTCAATGGAAGGAATAAGCCCAAGATGACGTTCAGGTATTTCAATATCATTTTCTCTTTTTAAATATCCGATAACAGGAACATCACATTCCTGCTCAATGGCTGTTTTGACAAGCTTGAAGTGACCTTCACTTCCAACTCTGTTTGCAATAACACCGACGATATTAGGACCTTCAGAAAGCATTTGAAATCCTTTAACAATTGCCGCAGCACTTCGAGCCATGCTTGCACAATTAACGACCAACAAAACAGGACTCTCTGTAATCATACTAATTTCGGCTGTACTTCCTACGTTTGTGCGTGGGTCTTTTCCATCATAAAACCCCATCACACCCTCCATAATGGAGATATCTGCCCCTTTACTTCCATGAGAAAAGATGTCTAGCACCTTTTCTTCTGACAGCATCCAGCTATCAAGATTTCGAGAAACACGGTTTGTAACAGCTGTATGATAAGAGGGATCAATATAATCTGGTCCACATTTAAAGCCTTGCACGGTTAAGCCTTTTTTTCTTAATGCTGACATTAAACCAATTGTTAGCGTTGTTTTTCCAACACCACTACCGGTTCCAGCAATGACGATTCTACGTTCAGTCACCTAAACTTCCACCTCTCTAATAAGGAATTACGGCAACAGAAATCGTTACATTTCCTGATTTTTTCTTTGTTAGTGAAAGTGATGATGCCCCACTATATAAGCGGGCAGCCGGTTCACTAACCCCGTATGCACCTGTAAATTTATATACAGTTTCTGAAGGAAGCTCGATCGGTACACGATTCAATTCTTCAGCCGAATAACAGGTAAATTCCCATTGATGTTTCTGTGCAACCTCAATAATGCCTTGTTCATCTTTTTTCAAATCAATTGAACAAATTGCTTTCACACTTTTCGGCGAAAACTGTAACTCCTGCAATGTTTCCTCGATCACCTGTTCAATTTCTTCCTTCGATGTGCCCCGATTACACCCAATACCAAGAACGAGAACCTTAGGTCGGTAAAGAACGCCGTTTTGTAAAATGACACTTTCAGCTTCTGTTAGGTTTCGATGTGTGACAACAAGTGCTGCTTGAGGCTTTGCCGAGATTGCGTCTTGAATATTCTGATAAATTTTCAATGTTTCCGGTAGAGGAGTATCATATGTCCACCATTCTTTTTCACCTGATTCTTGAACAATGGCAACATGCTCTTCATTTACAACTGAAGCACTAACAGGTGTTAATTTATCAGCGCTCTCCCATATCCAGCCGAAACGACTTCCGAATAAATCCACAGGAATGGTTTTTTGAACATCGGAGGCTGTGGTAATAACCGGGGTTGCTTTTAATAATTCGGCCACTTCTCTTGTTAGCTCATTAGCTCCACCTAAGTGACCTGAAAGCACACTGATAACATGGTTGCCTTTATCATCTATGACCACAACAGCAGGATCTGTTTTTTTATCTTTTAAGATAGGAGCAATCATTCGAACAACAGCGCCTAAAGAAATGATCATAATGATACCTTTATATGTTTGAAAAAGAGTTGGAAGCAGCATGCGGACATTTCCCTCAAAAAGAGTAATATTCCGGGCATCTTCGTCTCCTTTTTCAAATTTGCTCATATAAAACAAGTCTGTTTGATGAAAATTAGCAGTAAGATGACGAGCTAACTCCACTCCATGCTTTGTGATGGCAATAACAGCATATTGACCTGTTTGTTTTAGATCCAAAATTTTTCCTTCTTCTAAAACGAGCGTCATTCTTTCACTCCTTTACGATAGCCATGAGTGAATGCTTTATCATAAAGCTTTGATTTAAAATCTTTATGATGAATATCAGGATCAAGTGCCCAGCCTGCTAGAATCATTGCTTGTTTACGAATGCCGTTTTTACGCATATCATCATCAAGATGCTCAAGTGTGGAACGAACAATTTTTTGATCAGGCCATGTTGCTTTGTATACAACCCCAACTGGTGTATCCTTGCTCCAGCCTGCATCTAAAAATTCTTTTACAATTTTTTTCGTAAGTGTTGCACTTAAAAATAGTGCTATTGTACAGTTATGTTTCGCTAGATCCTTTAATTTTTCAGCATCAGGAACAGGCGTTCGTCCTTCTGCACGGGTAAGAATAACGGTTTGTGTTAACTCAGGAATGGTTAGCTCAGCACCTAAAGCTGCAGCTGAAGCAAAAACCGAGCTTACTCCAGGAATGATTTCAACGTGAACATCTTGTTTATTTAGAATCGCAATTTGCTCCATAATCGCACCATATACAGCCGGGTCACCTGTATGAACACGCACGACCTTTTTACTCTCTTGGACGCGATCAACCATTACCTCAACCATTTCCTCTAAATGCATGCCTGCTGTTTTAATCACTTCGGCCTCAGGCTTTGCCTTCTCAATTAGTTCACTGCTTACTAATGAATCTGCATAGAGGACAACATCAGCTTCCTGAAGCAGCTTTAAGCCTTTAACAGTAATTAAATCAGGATCTCCCGGACCGGCTCCAATAATTGTGATTTTCATTATTTTCTCACCACCATTAACGTTAAATATTCCAGCTCTGCACGATCTAATTCACGAATGTCCCAGATGATTTCTTCATCCGATGTTACCTTTGTTACAACAGATGCTTTTTCGAGTAGATCTAATTCACGTAGAATTTTTAGCATTAAATCAATCACTTTAGCTACTTTAATGAAAATAACACAATCATTTTCAACGATTGCTTTTTTCATTGCTTCATAGTCATCTCTTGCAGGAATAATCGCCACATGATCATCTCCCTCTGCTAAGGCAATGCCTAAACGTGAAGCTGCACCATTTATGGAAGAAATACCGGGAACGGTTTGAATATTCACTTCTGGGTAGCGTTCTTTCACAAGATTCATCATATGAATAAACGTACTATATAAAAGGGGATCACCTTCTGTAACAAATGCAACATCCTTGCCTGTTTTAAGCTTATCCCACACAAGATCAACCGTATGTGACCATTCGCGCTCTAAAATCTCCGGATCCTTTGTCATCGGAAACACAAGGCCTAACATTTCCTTTTCCCCTGGTGTTATGTATACATCAATTATGCGATGGGCGTAGCTTTTGCTGCCCTTTCGTTTTTTCGGATAGGCGATAACTGGTGCTTCTTTTAACGTTCGAAAAGCTTTTACCGTTAAAAGCTCTGGATCTCCAGGTCCAACGCCTAAGCCATAAAGAGTTCCTACCATTTTTTATTCCCCTTCCTTATGTTGAGCAGTGATAATATAGATCGGGTTCAACGCATCAAAACGCGTAAGATTTAATATTGGTTTACTTCTTGAAATTTGTGAGAGTGTTATGTTGACCTCAAAACCGTTACGCTTGAAACCTTCAACCGCTTGATATAAATTTTCAATGGTGACTGCATTTAGCACAATTCTTCCACCCTTGTTAAGTCGTGAACAGCAAACCTTCAGAATTTCTTCCATGCCACCAGCTGTTCCACCAATGAAAATAGCATCTGGATTAGGGAATGCTTCTAAGTGTTCGGGAGCTTTTCCTTGAACAACCGTAAAATCTGTTCTGAATTTCTGCATATTTAACCGACAATTCTCTAAGTCGTGATCATTTTTTTCAATGGCAAATACTTGTCCTTCATTTGCAATTAAACAAGCTTCAATGGCAACAGAACCTGTGCAAGTACCGATATCCCAGACAACACTGTTTTTTGAAAGCTTCAATTCACTTAAGCTAAGTGTTCTTATTTCTTTTTTAGTTAAAAGACCTTTTTCAGGCTTTCTTTGATGAAATTCTTCATCATCAATGCCTATAGTCCAAGATTTCACTTCAGATGTTTTTTTCAAAATAACAACATTGAGTGGAGAGAACTCCATATTCTCAAGCTCTTCTAAGCTGTAAAAAGCACAGCGCTCTTGTTCACCACCAAGATTTTCAGCAACAAATGCCTTATATTCTGAAACTCCAAAGGAACGTAGATAGCGAGCGATTTGAGAAGGGCTATTCTCCTCATCTGTTAGAAGAGCAATTTTTTCTTTTCCATTAATTTTTTGCACAAGACCTTTTATACTTCTGCCATGTAGACTAGTGATGTAGGCATCCTGCCAGCTTTCATTCATTCTAGCAAAGGCTTGTTGTAAAGAGCTTAAATAAGGATAAACCTCAACATCCAGTTTTTTTGCAAGATAGCTCCCTATTCCATAAAAAAGAGGATCACCTGATGCAAGGACAACAATTTTGCGGTTTTCCTTTTCTAAGTCACTTACGAGTGAAGAAAGGCCACCTTTTATGACTTTCTTTTCACCAGTAAAATCTTTGAAAAATGAAAGTTGTCGTTCTCCTCCTACGAGAATATCACTCTCATAAATCCATTTTTCATAAACTGGAAGCAGGCTTTGTTTGCCATCATCACCGATTCCAATTACTTTCATTTTCTTCGTCATGTTTACCTGCCTTTCCAAGCAATGCACCTTTCATTGTGTACAAACTCGTTTCTATTGAGATTCCGCCGCCAATTTCTTTTAAACCTGAAAGACAGCAATTTTCACAAAGTATGGTGAAAAAATCATCAACACCATTCTCTGCCATCAAATCTCCAACTTGTGATGCGGTATTGGCTTGCTTTATTTCATCAATTAATTTTTCATCTTTTACACCAGCAGCAACAGCAACATTTGCGAGAAAATCAAAATCAACTGGTGCACTTTTTGAGTGGACCATCATCACACCTTGAGCTACCTTTGAAAATTTCCCCATCATTCCAACAAGAGAAACCTTTTTGATTCCTTGTTTCTTACATTGCTTTAGAGTGAACCCTACAAAATCACCCATTTCAATAAAGGCTTCTTCAGGAAGCTCCGGATATTGCTGCATCGCATACTTCTCACTGCGGCCACCCGTTGTAATCACTACATGCTCACATTCGCCTGCTCGTGCCACACTAACCGCTTGAACAATACTCGCCATATAAGCGGAGCTTGAAAATGGAATAACAGTGCCTCTTGTTCCTAATATTGAAATTCCACCAATAATACCAAGTCGTTTGTTTAATGTTTTTTCGGCCATTTTCTCTCCATCAGGAACAGAAATAATGATCGTGATTCCTCTTGTAATGTTATGGTTTTGAAGGACCTCCGCTGCTGTTTCAAGAATCATTTTTCTTGGTACAGGGTTAATCGCTGCTTCGCCAACTGGGACAGGGAGACCTTCTTTTGTGACCCGACCAACGCCGATTCCGCCATCTAGTGTAATGCCTGGTGTTTCACTCCAAGAAACAGTCGATATGATCTGAGCTCCATGTGTTGCATCTGGATCATCTCCGGCATCTTTAATTGTTCCGGCTTCAGCAACGTTTGCTTCTACTGTGCAACTTTCCATGACAAATGTCGCAAATTTTCCAACAGGTAAATAAATCGTGCTCTCCATTTGAGGCTCACCTGTAATTAATGAGAGTAATGCGGCTTTGGTCGTCGCCGTTGCACATGCACCTGTTGTATAACCGGAGCGCATTTCACTTTTGTCTTTTTTTTTGGTTTTTCCGTTCATCGTTTATTCCTTATCTGCAAGAAGAGAGATTGCGTTTAACGCTGCAACCGTAACGGTACTACCACCTTTTCTACCTACATTCGTAATGAATGGTACGTCTAATTTTGCTAATTCTTCTTTTGATTCCGGTGCTGATACGAAACCAACAGGCAGACCAATGACTAGGCTTGGTTTAGCTTCACCTTCCTTAATTAACCGAATTAATTCAAGTAGAGCTGTTGGTGCATTACCAATCGCAAAAATTCCTCCGTCAAACTGTTTAATCGCTTTTCTAACAGAAATAATCGCACGAGTTGTGTTTAAACGCTTTGCTTCCTCCATGACGTCTGGGTCTGAAATGTAAACATGTACACCACCGCCATGTTTTTCAATTCTTGGCTTACTGACGCCGCCTAAAATCATTTGAACATCCGCATATACTTGTTCACCATTACGAATAGCGTTAATACCAGCTTGAACAGCTTTATCGTGAAAAAGCATGCTATGACCTAATTCAAAATCAGCGGAGGCGTGTACAACACGTTGGACAACCTTATATTGTTCTTCGGTAAAGTTATGATCACCAAACTCTGAATCAATCATTTGAAAACTAATTCCCTCAATTTCTTGAGGCTGAACTGTAAGTGGTTTGAATTCTGTTTTAAAATCCATCATCTATTCCTCCAATTTTTTATCAACTATTCTGTTAATATGGCTGAGTAATCCTTCAAAGTCAGAATAAGCATGACCATATTGAATTTTTGGTCTTTTAATCATAATTGTCTCGATACCAAGCTCCAAAGCTGCTTCTAATTTCTCATCAACAGAACCTGCTTTGCCGCTTTCCTTTGTGATCATCGTTGTTACTCCGTACTGTTTATAAAGAGCTGCGTTAAATTCTTTTGAAAACGGACCTTGAATCGCGACGATGTCTTTTTGAGGAAAGCCAAGTTTTTCGCATTTTTCCATATTATCTTTTCTTGGAAGCATCCTTGCAATAACACGAGTATTCGGTAGATCTAGTAATCTACGTGTGAAAATTTCAAGAGTTTTACTCCCAGTTGTTAACATAATCACACCTTTTTTTTCAGCAGCAACCTCTGCTGCCTCCTCGTAGCCTTCAACCATCACAATCCCTTTTTGTTCATAGACTTGAGATTCCCGCTCATAACGGATATATGGAACACCAGCTGCTTTTGCCCCCAAAAGTGCATTTTTGCTAGCTTCCTCAGCAAACGGATGACTAGCGTCAACAATCGCTTGAAAGCCCTGATCTTTAATCATCGTTGTAAAATCATGATCCGTAAGCCTTCCTACATATACATCTAAGCCTACCTTTTGCATTTCTTTTCCTGCATTCTCTGTAACGACTGTTGTAAGAATGTTATATCCTGCTTCTTTCACGGTTAATGCTAGTGCTCTAGCATCACTTGTACCGGCTAAAAAGAGAATCATAGTTTTTGAACCTCTGGCTCATGGTTGTGCTCGTTATCATGATCATGGTCATGATGATGGTGATGATGATGGTGCCCGTGGTCATGATCGTGATCATGGTGGTGGTGATGATCAATATGTTCCATTGCCTCAATTCGGTACACACATGTATCACAGTTCATTTTTACTTCACCTTGCAACGCTTCTTGAATTCGATCTTTTATAATGGTTTTAAGTCTTGAGTGAAAGCCAAAATAGCCGGCAAGCTTGAATTCAACCTCAGGAAACTCTTGTTGAAACTCTTCAATCATGTGCTCTAAACGTTTGATTAAAATACCAGTAAATAGAAAATAAGGTAAAATAACAATTCTCTTTGCCCCTAATTTCACACAACGTTCAACGCCTTCTTTAATTAAAGGATCTGTTACACCCATAAAAGCAGGTTCAACAAACTTATAATGTAGCTTTTCCCATAAAAGTCTTGTAATTTTATATAAATCACTGTTTGCATCAGGATCACTGCCGCCGCGACCTAACAAAATAACAGCTGTTTCAGGATCTTCTTCGTTGATTTTCTCGCCAACTTCTTCTAAGCGGCTTTTACAAATTTCCATTGTTTCTTCATGTATGCCAAAAGGTCTTCCATACGTAAATGAAACATGAGGATACTTTTCCTTCGCTTCATCAATCGCAGCTGGTATATGGATTTTAGAATGTCCTGCTGCAAGTAGCATTAGTGGAATGACAAAAACACTAGTTGCCCCTTTTTCTACACATGTTTGAATACCTTGATTAATAGTTGGTCGTTCGAACTCTAAAAAGCAGGTTTCCACTAAAAGCTCCGAATCTAATTGTGGCTTTAACTCTTCAATTGTTTGTCTTACTTGGTCGTTTCCTTCATGATCTCGACTTCCATGTCCAACGAGTAAAATTGCTTTCATACTATTCTCCCCTATCCTTATTAATCTCCGCACGGAGCTGGTTCAATTTCAATTTTTGGACTCATGTCCCTATATGAATAGCCTTGAACATTACCAACACGTTTAAAATACTTGAAAAACCTTTCGTTTGGATGTCCTTTTTCCTTGTATTCATGAACAATATTTTCAATCACTTCGACGATTTTTTCGGGCTCTATTCCTTCAGCAACCGGTTGACCAGGATGAGCTGTTCGACCGACTGTTTTGGCTCCTAAAAACAAATCAAATTTTCCTTTTCGAAAAATAATTCCGATATCTTCATTCACAGCACCAAAACATGCCATTCCACACCCGTTAAATCCTACCTTTAATTCTTTTGGTAAATCTAGCCCGCTTAACTTTTCATGAAGCTCCTCTGCATATGGAATGGAATCTTTCTTTTCTCCTTCACAAAAATCACAAGCCTTGATTTGAAAAACATCACCAATAGGTTCTAATAAAAACCCAACTTCTTTAAGTTTTTCGGTGATCACTTCCGGTTCACTCGTCGGAATTCGTAAAAGAATTTGATGATGTGGTGTATACTCCATTGAACCATCGTCCCCGGTCACTTCTGCAAGAGTCATCATCTGCTTTGGAGTGAATTTTTTATTTGCAATACCAGGGCTGACAGCTAATTCAAAAATCGATGTAATCGGGTTGTTTACAGAATTTCGAGACTTTTCTTCGTTAATAGAAGGATCTGTGTCTCCCTTAACTTTTTGCAACGCTTCTAAAGCAAGTTGCAAAGAGCTTTCTTTTTCTTTGGTTGCTTTTGCTTTTTTATTTGGTGGCATATCGTTAATACCTTTATGTAATGCCCATGGTTCGTTTTCATGTCGAAGACGCTCATGTGGCTTTAATCTCTGCTCAGTGGTATTTAACGTATACTTACGTTGATAACCTCTTGGCGTAATCATTTTATTGTCATATAAAAATGTCGATGAATTTCCAATCACAACCGTTGTAAGCATTCCGATATCAAACTCGAGCATATGCTCAAGATCTGTAATAACGATATGCTGTCTGTCACGATACGCACTTTTCACAAGTCCAACAGGTGTTAATGGTGAACGATAGCTTAATAAAATCCGTTGCGCTTCTTGTATTTGTCTTGTTCGACGACCACTTTTAGGATTATAAAGAGTTATAACAAAATCAGCCTGAGCAGCTGCATCAATACGCTTTTCAATCAATTCCCAAGGAGTTAAATGGTCACTGAGACTGATTGTGCATGCATCATGCATAATTGGGGCACCTAAAAGTGATGCACATGAATTAATTGCCGAAACACCCGGAATGACTTCTACACTCACACCAGTTTCTTCTGACCAGCCTTTTTCAATTAAAACCTCATAAACAAGTCCGGCCATTCCATACACTCCAGCATCACCACTTGATATGACAGCTACTGTTTTTCCTTCTTCGGCAAGTTTCACAGCTGCTTGGGCACGGCTTACTTCCTCTGACATTCCTGTACTAATAATCTCTTGATCTGTTAAAAGATCCTGAATTAATTCAACATATGTTTTGTATCCAATAATACAGTCACTTTCTTGAATCGCATCTTGAGCCCTTTTTGTCATATGTTCAAAGCTTCCTGGACCAAATCCGATCACAAGTAATTTTCCTAGCAAGTAAATTCCTCCTTTCAATACGTATAACGGTATTAAACGTTACTCTTTTGCGGTTTTACTATTCCTTTAATCGACTCTGAATTTTCAGGTGCAGTAAAATGATCTTTATCATATGTGTAAATAACGCTGTCTTCTACCACATTTCCACCTACAAGATGCTCAGTAACAATCTTTTTAGCTAATTCAGGCGTTGCAGCTTTATACCAAACTCCCTCCGGATAGACCACCATTACACACGCATCTTTGCATCTTCCATTACAACGAGTTCTTGTTGTATGAATGCTTGCATCCAAATCTAAGTTTGTAATTTCTTCTCTGATTGCCTGAGTTGCTTCTTCTCCACCCTTTCTCATACAGCTGCTTCCGTTACAAATAAGTACATGATGCTTTGTTTCTGTTAGATTCCAAGTCGTCATCTAAACACTTCCAATCTATTAAAATTTTTCAAATAAAAATGCACCTCTATATAGGCAGAGGTGCATTAAAAAATGGCGCAAGTGACCAGCATTTTCTACTACACGTCTACCTATATGCCCGTAGGTATCAGTATAAAAAGATAGGCAGGTCTCCTGACTTAGGTTCATAGCTTTATAACGTCTTCCCGTTTACATTCAGTGACATTATGCTATAAAGCTTCCCATAACAGTGGCGGGTACCGTGTCGGACTTTCACCGACTTCCCTTTTAAGCACTACAGTAGTTGAAGTGCACCTAATCTTTAAAACTCTATTTAATTTACTCATCTAAACGTATTAGGTTGTCTCTTGAAATATGTCTTTTTATAAAAACAATCATCAAACCAATGGAAAATACCTAAGCTATCAACCATAAAACCTTATACATTTAGACAGAACAAAAAATCCGCTCATATCTTTATTGAGCGGATGAAAAGGCAATACGAAAGCAATCCAAAAAATTAAAATGGTTGCATTCGTCTCACCTTCTCACCTCCCGAAGAAACTGAAACTTGATAAATTAAGACAGGTCTCCTGACTTGTGTTTCACTCTACTTTAAGCCCCTTCCCATATATCACTTTTAATAAAGCTTCAATACAGTGGATTGCTTATTTCGTCGACACTTACAGTTGCGGGGACAGTTTCTGATTTACACCGAATTCCCTATTAAGCCTTAAGCGGCATCTTAATCTACAGCGTTTACTATTTTAAGTTGTTATCAATTGATAGGTATTATATTAAAGCAACCAAAATGATATTTCAACATATTGTTGGATAAAATGACAAAAGTTACAATTAAAGTGGTGATTTATTCCATTCCCTCATCTTTTTCATCATACGCTATTAACACAATATTTTCATTTGTTTCACTTCTTAATTCTTTTTCTAGACTCATGATTTTGTTTAATTGATCACGATCTAAGTTTGCGACTGGAAAGTTTTCATAAACGCTCATGCTTTTAACCTCCTTTGTTTTATAATAAGATTTTCACCAATAAGATATCGATTATGCACCTGGTTATCATCATTCTGTTCTTGGCTTTTTCCTGAAGAACACTTCTGGTTCCCATCTGTTAACAGGATGTGTTCGATGTTGTCCAGGTTCACTTGGAAGTCGAGGTGCATCTTTAGGCTTGTTTTCTTTTGATGATGCCTGTTGTAACGATTGTCTAAGTGGCTGCCATTTTTTAAGAAAAGTAACAACAACTACTAGCGCAAATCCTAAGGCGGTGTAAATGAAAACAGGTGTTAAAGTATTTTCACCTACACCAAGAATTCTTCCACCAGCAGATTTTCCACCAGCCTCTCCTAAGCCGTAAACAACATTTGATAAGGCAAAAAACAACCCGATTAATTCTCCTTTTGACAATTGTGAGATGGTACTGTCTATTGTAGGAAGAATCATCATTTCACCAATAACAAACACTCCTCCACTAAGGATCAAATGGAAAAATGATTGTGCAAAAAATAACGAGGCAATTCCAATCGTTATGAAGAGAATCCCTAATCCTAATGCAGTTAGAGGCTCTACTTTCCTAATAATTCGCTTTGTAATCAAGCCTTGTAATGAGATGACAATTAAGCTATTAACTGTCCATATCAACGCAACATTTTTAGGCTCCGGTAAAATAACTGTTGCTCTAAGTGGTAATGCAAGAGATAACTGTGCATATAAAGCCCATATAATAATCGTTACAAAACTAAACACCATAAAGGGCTTGTTTTGAAATGCCTGTTTGTAAGCTCCCTTAGGAATTCCCTCACATGGCACATCACCACAACCCTTTGGGAGAAAAATCCAACTTTGTAGTGCTAAAAGGATATAAATTCCACCAGCAATCCAAAAGATCATTTTAGATGTTCCGGTTAAAAGAAAAAAAACAATTAATCCTGCTGAGCCTGTCCCAATATTTGCAGCTATGCCTCTTATGGAAAAAGCTGTTGTTTGGTTCTCTGAAGAAGCAAAGGCTGCGATGGCTGCTTTTGTTGAAGGAGCATTTAATCCAGTACCAAATCCCATTGTAATAGCAGTAACGATCAAAAAAGAAAACTGTGTGAATAAACCAAACCCAATAAGTCCGCATGCAGCAATCAAAGCTCCAAGTCCTATCGTAAATCCTCGACCAATACGATCAGCTAAAACTCCTCCGGCCACGCTCCCAACTTGAAAGGCAATGGCAATACTTGCTAACACAATTCCAATTTGTCCTATCGATAAACCTGCATCTGTTTTTAAAATAATCGGAAGCATCGGTGTAACCAAATATGTTCCTAAATGTGAAAGTAAAACACCAAAAAGAAGGATAAGTAGCGGCTTTTCTAGTTGTAATATGTCTTTTATTCCCATATGATTATCCTCCTTTTCTTTTCATTTTACTTTTCCCTAACTGCAATAGGTTATGTAATTGACCCGAAAGATCGCTAGACCTAGTAAGCGCATTCACAAAAAATAGCGTTGACACTAAGAAAAACTATGACATAATAAAAAGAGTTAAATTTGAAAACTTTAGATAGCCAACATCAATATCATGGATAAGGATGGATGGAAATCATATCATTTTATGAAACGTTTAAGCATTAGGCAGATCCACTACAAAATCATAATATTTGGTTGCTTTTGTAAACACTTTAAGTGAGTGCACAAGAGACCAACGTTGATAATCATTTGTCACCGTTGGTCTCTTTTTTATTTGTTAATAACTTAGGAGGAAATAAAATTGAACAGATGGTTAGTTGTATTAGGAGCAATTCTCATTCAAATTAATTTAGGAGCAGTATATGCATGGAGTTTATTTAATCAGCCTTTAATGGATAAGTTTGGTTGGGCAAAAGAAGATATTGTTGTTACCTTCTCCATCACAATTGCAGTATTTGCCTTAACAACCATTTTTGCAGGAAGGCTTCAAGACCGCATCGGACCAAAATGGGTAGCAACAATAGGTGGAATTTTACTTGGAGTTGGCTTAATTCTATCAAGTCAAGCTACTACATTATTTCAATTATACTTTTTCTACGGTGTTGTGGGTGGAATTGGTATCGGAATGACTTATGTTTGTCCATTATCTGCATGTGTAAAATGGTTTCCTGATAAAAGAGGCTTTATTAGTGGAGTTGCTGTTGCCGGATTTGGTTTAGGTGGTTTAATTTATAAACCTGTTATCGGATATTTAATTGATACTTTCGGTGTATCGTCTTCTTTCTTTTATTTAGGAATACTTTATTTTGTATTAGTTGTAGCAGGTGCACAGTTATTAAAAAATCCACCAAACGATGATACCACATCCTTAACAAATACTTCTAAAGTAACAAATGATTTTTCACCAGTTCAAATGTTAAAAACGTATCAGTTTTATCTTTTGTGGACGATGTTTTTATTTGGAAGTGTGTCTGGACTTCTTGTTATTAGCTTTGCAGTAGATATTGGGGTTGATTTAGTAAAACTTGATGTTGAGCAAGCTGCAAATGCTGTAATGGTGATTGCATTATTTAACGCGGCTGGGCGAATTCTTCTAGGAAAAATCTCAGATCGCATTGGACGCAAAAATACACTTGTGATCATTTATGCTTTAACCGCACTCATCATGTTTTATATGAGCACGGGTTTCATGAACTATCCGATTTATTTAATCGCAGTTTCTTTCATCGGCTTTGGTTTTGGTGGATTTCTCGCTCTCTTTCCTTCTGTAACGGCAGACTACTATGGGACAAAAAACATAGGTACAAATTATGGTTTTATGTATCAAGCATACGGACTATCTGCCTTCGCTGGACCTTTTATCATCAAAGCTATTTCTTTTACTCAAGCATTTATTTTTGCAGGTTTTATATGCATATTGGCAATCATTATGGCTAAATTTGTTAAGGTACCTTCTCAATCTTCATCAGATGAACTCCTTAGTAAGGAACCTTTAAGAAACTGATTCTTAAGTAATAAAGATTGGACCAAATTCCCACCTCAAAACATCAAGCATTTGCACAAACTATTAGTGAATCAAAGGAGGGTTAAAAATGGATAAAAACCAATCAATGCAACCACCAGATACAGGTAAATTAACAAATTTTCATTACGGCTCTGAAAAGGATGACCGTACAGAAGAAATGAAGAAAAAAGTAAAAAATCGCCATCAATCAAAATAAAGAGATCCTCAATATTTTTTGAGTTAGGCGGGTACAATAATTCATGAGCAACTGATTGTAGTGCTCGGGAGTTCCTAAACCATTCAAAAGGGGTGTTGTACAATGGCAAGAAACAACAAATTAGTTGTGCCTGGTGCAGAAAATGCTCTTAATTCCATGAAAGAGGAAATTGCGAATGAATTTGGGGTACAACTTGGAGCCGATACGACAGCTCGTGCAAACGGTTCTGTTGGTGGGGAAATGACAAAGCGTTTAGTTGCAATGGCAGAAAACCAACTGCAGAATCATCAACAATTTTAAATGTAAATGTAAATGGACCTCAACATGAGGTCCATTTTTTAAACTGAACGTCTAAAAGCTTTTACAATAACACCATCATTAGCAGGTTCAAAATCATATTGCGGAATTCGTTTAAATCCAAAACTTTCATATAATTTCATTGCACTTTTCATAAAATCAGCTGTGTGAAGTCCAATAGAATCAATATCTTTTTCTTTTGTTCGTTTCATACATTCATTGATTAATGCTGAAGCCACTCCTTTTCCTCTAGCTTCCGTAGAAACAGCAAGTAAACGTATTTCGGAATAATCAAGCTTATCAACGATTCCTTCATATGCATCAGATTGTGGTGGAAATAACGCAACACTTCCTAAAATTTCCCCATCTATTTCAGCCACAATTAACTCTACTCCATCTTGGACATCTGCTTCAGAGGAGATGGCTTGTTTTAGTGCCTGCCAATGCTCTGATGAAACAGATGTTGCATGCTCGCTATAAGCTGAAACTCTTTGTTTTCTAATAAAAGGGATCTCTTCCCTAGACGCATCTCTTATGATCATTTTGTGATCTCCATTTTCATTTTTTTATGATAAACTTCTCTTTTTGTTTACTTAGTAACTCCCGGTTGTGCTGTGATTTCCAAAAAGATAAGTCAGGTCCCTTCGGCAAAATTTTTACATCTTCTTTTTCTGTGAAGATTGTGATTGAAAGATGATAATGATTTTTTATAGCGTTAAAATCTGTTGTATCCCCAAAACCTGGTGTTTGAAATAAATCACGCACATAGCCAGACAAATTTGAAAATTCTCTAATTAAGGTGCGATTTGTATTAAATGCTGAATAATAAGCAGCATCAAATCGAACTAAAGTTGTGTAAAAGCGAACATCTGAATCTGTAATAAAATCACCATGCAAGAAACGCTGGTTAGAAAGTCGCTCATCTAGCTCATCTAACCGAGCAAAAAGCTGGTCATAAGCTTGCTCATAAGCATCTTGAGAAAGCGCAAATCCACATTTATAAACTCCATTATTAATATCTTGAAAAATAAGATCATTTAGTTCATCGATTTCTTCACGCAAGCTTTCAGGATATAAATCTGGTGCTTTTTCCTTATGAAACGGTGACCATACCGTTTCAAAATAATTAGTTAACTTAAAATAGTCATTATTCACTACTTTTTTAGTTTGTAAATCCACCATAACAGGTACTGTAGGACGTCCTGTATATTCAGGATCGGTTTGATGATAAATTTCACTCATATACCTAATATCAAGGATTGGATCCTTACTCTCTTCATCCAATGAAAATTCCCAGTCCACACGATTGAGTTTTGGACGAAAAGGACTTGCTGTTCCTAAGCTGATAACATCTTCTAAGCCTAAAAGTTTACGAACAATAACAGTTCGGTGCGCCCAAGGACATGCTGCTGTCCATAATAAGCGATAGCGTCCTGCTTCAACTGGAAGCTCATCTGGCTCGCTACCGAACGGAGTAGTAAACTTATTGGATTGACGTTTGAAAGCGCCATCTTCATTGATTTCAACAGTTTTTGTAGATTTATCTAAAGATTCAAGATCCAGTTCACAGCTCTGATCTTTACGTGACACCTCATCACTCCCCATCTAAAGTTGCAGTACTATGTTTAGTTTAGTATTTACCTGAATAATCAGTCAATTAATAGGCTCAGCAAAAAGCCTGATACGAGAAGTATCAGGCTTTAAACTAATTTAATTAGACATTTTTAACGTATTTCCTTTATCACGTTTCCAAATAAATTGTAGAGCCAGTAAGGCTGCAAAGGCAATGATTCCTGTAATATCAGAAATACCTTCAGGATAGATGAGCAGAAGCCCTGTAACAAGTGCGACAATTCGCTCAATCCAATGAAGTTTGCGCATCCAATAACCGATAATACCAGCACCGATAGCAAGCATTCCAGATACGGCTGTAATAAGCACCCATACTAATTCATACCACGTTGTGTCAATCATGAGCAACTCTGGTGAAAGAACAAATATATATGGAATGATAAAGGCAGCAATGGCCAGTTTGGCTGAGTTGACCCCTGTTTTCAAAGGCTCTCCTCCTGCTACACCTGCTGCTGCAAATGCAGCTAAGGCAACTGGTGGTGTAATATCTGCAATAATTCCAAAATAGAAAACAAATAGATGAGCTGATAAATCAGGTACACCTAATAAGATAATCGCCGGTGCAGCAATTGTTGATGTAATAACATAGTTAGCAGTTGTTGGCGAACCCATTCCAAGAACAATTGCTGCTAACATGGTTAGCATTAATGTTGGAATTAAGTATCCTCCAGCTAAATCAATCAATCCATTTGCAAGCTTTAATCCTAAACCTGTTTTTGTTACAATTCCAACAATAATACCCGCTGCAGCAGTTGCAGCTGCAACACCTAAAGCAGAACGAGCACCGTCTACAAGTGCTAGCACAAATTGCTTTGGTCCCATTCTCGTTGCTTTATTAAATAGCCCTACGATTATCGCTACTAAAATTGAATATAATGCAGCATGTGTGACAATAATTCCTGACATTAATAATACGATGACCGCTATAATTGGAAGTAGCAGGTAAAACTTTTTTAACACTTCTTTTCGATCAGGCATTTCTTCTTTTGTTAATCCACGAAGACCAATTCGCTTCGCTTCAAAATGAGTCATAATCCAAATTCCTGCGAAATATAGAACGGCAGGGATTGCAGCAGCTTTTGCTATTTCCCAATACGTGATACCGCCGCCGATAAATTCAACCATTAGAAAGGCAGCAGCACCCATTATAGGAGGCATTAGCTGACCACCTGTTGATGCAGCAGCTTCTACAGCTCCAGCAAACTCTTTTTTATATCCAAGCTTTTTCATCATTGGTATTGTAAACGAACCAGAGGTAACAACGTTTGCAACGGAGCTTCCACTTATCGTTCCTTGTAGGGCACTTGAGAAAATCGCAACTTTAGCTGGTCCACCAGTTCTGCGCCCTGCAATGGAAACAGCCAAATCATTAAAATATTGTCCTACTCCAGTTCTCACTAAAAATGCTCCGAACAAGAGAAATAGGAAAATAAATGTTGAGGATACGGCAAGTGGTGTTCCTAAAATCCCCTCAGTAGTAAAGAACATCGTTTGAACTAATCGCTCAAGTGATAATCCTCTGTGTGCAAGGAAACCTGGCATATACTGCCCATAAAGTCCATACACCAAGAAGATAAGGGCAATAATAGTAATCGGAAGACCAACTGCTCTTCGTGTTGCTTCCAACACTAATACTATTGCGATGATTCCAACGATAAAATCCATTTGTGATAGACGTCCAACACTCATAACCAAATCATTAAAATTAATTGGCCAATAAGCTCCTATACCAACACTAAGGAGAGCTAATATGCCATCATACCATGCAATTTGAAGCTTTCCTTTTTGACGTTTTTTCCTATTAGCAGGAAAAAGTAAAAAAATCAAGGATAGTGCAAACCCTAAGTGAATGGTCCGCTGAATTTGTGCAGTAAAAACACCGAAAATGGCTGTATATAATTGAAATAGTGAGAATGATAGCAGTCCAATAAAGGCAATCCAGCCAATAATACCTGTTAATTTACGTGTACCGGCTTCAGGATCATATTTTTCCAATAATGCCTGTTGTTCTTCTTCATTTAACGTTTTATTTTCATCAACCACTTATGTTCACTCCTTTCAATAGCTCCCATAATGACATTTTTTCAGGTGACATCCGCACCCATGTTCCTGGTTTAATAAAATTTGATAATGTATATGTGTGATCTTTATAAATAATTCGATGATCCGCTCTTACCTGCCCGAGACGAAGATCAACAAATGGGAAAGCACGGTTCATATTCTTTATGTAGTATGTACCATTTTTTTCTTCAAATACCTCATCTCCTTCTGCATTAGAAGGCATGCCTATTGCAAAATCTTTGTAAGAAAATTCAGTTAAGATAATTTGCTTCTTAGTAAGTTTGTAGGTTTCAATGACATCTGAAAGATGAATGGAATGTGTATATTTAATTTGAAAGGAATTCTCTTTCTCAAAAGGTAGATATGCAAGTAGTTTTTCTTCGTTTTCATAAGTAAAAGCAAGAGTTTGTTTAAAAGGAATGAAAACGAGCAAAGTGATAAGCAAGAGTAGAGGTACAGTGACTAGAATTATCTTAAGCCTCATAGAACCATCCTTTAAAGCATTGCAAATGAAATCGATAGACCGCACCATGCGATCTACCGATTTTTTAACCATGTTATTTCGAAATGCCTTTTTCTTCAAAGTACTTAGCAGCTCCAGGATGAAGTTCCATATCTCCAATTCCTTCTAGTGCTGATTCAGGTGTAATGAACTCACCTTTTGCATGAGTGATTTGATCAGTGTTATCGAATAAAGCTTTTGTCATCTCATACACTAAGTTTTCATCAAGCTCTTTTGAAGCAACTAACATTGCCTTAACAGCAACTGTACTTACATCAGATTCGATGTTATACGTTCCACCAGGAACAGTGTCTGCCGCATAGTAAGGATATTTTTCTACTAGCTCTTGAACCTTATCTTCTGCGATTGGAACAATCACCACATCATCTTGTGCTGATAGTGCTTCAACAGCTCCAGTTGGAGTACCAGCTGTAATAAATGCAGCATCAATGTTACCAGCTTGAATACCATCTGTTGATTCATCAAATGATAGGTTTTGTGCTTTAATGTCATCAACAGTTAAGCCGTGAATTTCAAGAACTTGGATCGCATTGATGTAAGCTCCAGAACCTGGTGCACCTACAGAAACAGTTTTCCCTTTTAAATCTTCAACAGATGTGATTCCGCTATCAGCAGTTGTCACAAGCTGAACTGTTTCTGGGTAAAGTGAACCAATTGCTTGAACGTTATCAATCGGTGCATCTTTAAACATTTCTTTTCCTTCAAGAGCATATGAAGCAATGTCTGTTTGCGTGAAAGCAAGCTCTGCTTCGCCATTTCTTAATGTCTCCATATTCTCTGCAGATGCTCCTGATGTTTGTGGTGTTATGTTTGCATCTGTGTTTTCAGAAATGATGTTTCCGATTTGTCCACCAAGTGGATAATATGTACCACCAGTACCACCAGTTAAAAGACTAAGGTTTTGAGTTTCGCCACCTGTGTCATTACCTTCTTCTCCACCTGTAGCTCCCTCATCACCGCCTCCAGTGCCACCGCCACAAGCAGCAATGACCATCATAAGTGATAAGATCATGATGAACAGAAAACTACTACGAAATTTCTTCATCATATTTTGTAAAGCCCCCTTTTTTTGGTAATTTTGTGTAAACACATAATTATACTACCATAGGTAATGGTAGATTTGTCAAATGATATGTAAGATAGAGTGACATAAGTTAATTAGGTAAAGTAGTTTAATTTGTAAGGGTTTACTCAAAAAATAACCTAATATCTTTGAAAGAAGTTTATATGTTCTCTATCTTTTGAATGTTGCTAAAATTATCTTAAAATATCGAAATATGTCGAATGGTAGATTCTTATAAACTAGTAACAATGATCAATAGATTACAATAAAGCTAACTAGCCTTTGAATAATTTTTACCCAATATAAGAAAAAAGAAACGTATTTGACTCTTTTTTCGTAGATAATGTGAAAAAGGATTTATCTTCGATTCTGAACATTTTATCTTCGATTAGACAATTTTAGACATTTCATGCACAAAAAAATAGGACCACCTTATCAAGGTAATCCCGTTTTTCTCCCATATATTTAAACATTTACAGCTTTCATCTCATCAGACATTATTAAGCCATACTGACCATTTTTTCGTTTATAAACAATACTAAATTGATCTGTTTTTGCATCTTGATAAACAAAAAACTGGTGATCAAGTAGATTCATTTGTAAAATAGCTTCTTCTGCACTCATCGGTTTGAATTGAAATTGCTTAATACGAACAATTTCTTCTTCTTGCTCTGCTGTCGGAACCTCTTGCACTTGAGCATTTTCAATTAATTTTCCTTTGCGTAGCTTACGATTTCTTCTTGTTTTATACTTACGAATTTGTCTTTTTAACTTTTCTTCTACTAGATCAATAGATTGATACATATCGTTTGTTTTTTCTTCTGCTCGAATGGTTATATCACCGAGATGAATGGTTACTTCAATACAGTGATTATTTTTGAAGGTAGATAAATTGATATGAATTTGGAAAGTAGTTGTGTCCTCAAAATAGTGCTCCATAACCAAACCAATTTTTTGATCAACATAGGTTTTTAAAGCTTCGGTTAATTCAAGATTTTTGCTGTGAATAATTAGATTCATTGCTATTCCTCCTAAAACTTTAGTCTTCCTCTTTTTCTGTTCGAACGATCAATACATCGCAGTTTGCGTATCGTAAAATGTGTTCAGATACACTTCCGACAAATATTCTTTCAACAGCGTTCATTCCTGTTGCACCACATACAATTAAGTCCACATTCTTTTCAGGTGCAATTTCTTTTGCAATTTTTACTTTTGGAGAGCCATATTCAATAATTGTTTCTACATTTGATAACCCGTTTTCTATTGCAGTATTTTTATATTTTGTTAATAGAGAATGTGAGAAATTTTCAGCATGTTCAATAAATGCTGGTTCTATTGGTAAACCATAGGATGTTAACACTACTTCTCTTGAATCAATAATTGTACACAACATTAAGTGTGCATGGTTTCTTTTTGCGATACTAACAGCCTTTCTAAAAGCCCACTCAGCTTCTTTTGATCCATCAATTGCAACAAGGATATTCTCATAGACCATATTCATGATCATCTCTCCCTACTTTTCTTTTAAGGAAGTTTCTTCCTATGAGTTAAGTTTACCTTGTCATAATGGATAGCTCGGTGATATTTCTCACACATTGAAACAAAAAAAAACAGCCCATCTTTAAAATGAGCTGAACCCTCTATTTCTTATCTTGCAACAAACACCCCGTTACATACTGAAGCCATGCATAACAGCCAATTTTCACTGTTTCTTGAACAGATGAATCCTTACTTGGATCTAAACAAACAAAATCTATATGTTTTACAGATGGTTCCTTCCCAATTTCTAATAAGCTATCAAATAATTCTGATGTACTCATACCTCCCGGTGTAGAGGCTGGTACCCCAGGAGCAAAGGAAATATCAAGAACATCCATATCAACTGTAACGTAAATTCGATCAACACAATTTAATAAATGCTGAAGAGATTCTTTCACTGTTTGGAGAACACCTTTTTTTCGTGCAGCTTTTAAGGTGATGATGTTGATACTATGTTTTTTTGCATATTCAATAAGTGATCTTGAATTGAAATAACCGTGTGGACCGATATTCATTATATGCTTACCCATAACAGTATTGTCGTCAATCAATTGACGTATGGGTGTTCCATTCGCCGGGCCTAATATACGTGGATCTCGAACATCAAGATGGGTATCAAGTTGTAAGATCCCGATTGTCTCAGTTGGATACATTTCTTTGATTCCTCGAACAGCACAAGCAGTTGTCGAATGATCACCACCTATCATACATGTTCGAGAAGTTGGATAACGTTTGGTAAGGTATGCGGTTGTTTGCTGAATTCTTTGATGTGACAATGGAATATCTGTTGTATGCATGTCAATATCACCTGCATCCGCAACTTTAAAAGAAACAAGATCCACATCTTCATCAATATTATAAGTGCTAAAACTTTTCCACATTCTTCGAAATTCAGAAGGATATAAAGATGCGCCTGAAACACTTATGGATGAACGAGAAATTGGTGCACCATATACGATTAAATCTGGTGTGTCCTGAAAGCTTTGAAGTGACTCAATCCATTGACAAACTGATGTTTGGTTTTCATCACTAAAGGAATTCCATAGCCATTCTGGTGGTTTCAGCCAATGCTTTTTCATCTGTCTACCACCTTCACACCCTTTTTCCACACCGATTTTACATGATTAACACCAAATAGATATTGCAATTCTTGATAGTTTTTTACCTTCCATCGTACAATATCAGCTTGCTTTCCAGCTTCTAAAGAACCAACTTTATGCTGCTGGTTAATAGCACATGCTGCATTATAGGTGGCAGCTGTTAAAGCCTCGGCAGGTGTTAACCTCATATTTATACAGGCAAGGTTCATCACAAGTGGCATGGAAGTAGTTGGTGAAGAACCCGGGTTACAATCGGTTGAGATCGCAACCGGTACACCATGATCAATCATTTTTCTCCCTTGTGCTGATTCTTCGCGAAGATAAAGAGCAGTAGCAGGTAGTAAGCAAGCAATGGTTCCTGCTTCAGCCATCTTTTCGATTCCTTGATTTGATGTTTTAAGTAAATGTTCAGCAGAGATCGCTCCTACTTCTGCAGCTAGTTCTGCACCTTTGGTATTTACAATTTCATCTGCATGTATCTTTGGTATCAAGCCATAGTGCTTTCCAGCCTCGATTATTCGTTTAGATTGCTCAAATGTGAAAACTCCTTTTTCACAAAAAACATCGATAAATTGTGCAAGATTTTTCTGTGCAATAACTGGTAACATGTCATAAATAATAAAATCGACGTACTCTTCTTCACGACCTTTAAATTCTTTTGGCACTGCATGTGCTCCCATAAAGGTTGCTACCAAATCAATGCTGTGCATTTGTTGAAGCTCTTTCATGACTTTGAGTTGCTTTAGCTCTGTTTCAAGGTTTAAGCCATATCCGCTTTTTCCTTCAATTGTTGTTACACCATGTTCCAAGAAGGAATTTAGGCGAGTTATTGTTTGTTGAATTAATTCCTTTTCCGTTGCCTCTCTCGTCATGCTAGTTGTAGCATGAATTCCTCCTCCCTCATTCATGATGTCCATGTATGTTGAGCCTTGCAGCCTCATTTCAAATTCCTGTTCCCTGCTGCCACCATAAACAACATGTGTATGAGGATCAACTAAGCCTGGTGTTACCAAGCTATTTGAGGCATCTATGATTTCAGCGGAGTCTATTACGTTTCTATAAGTATTCCCCAGTTCGTCTGTTGTACCAACTGCTTTGATAACCCCTGATTCAATCCATAAGCTACCATCTCCAATAATACCGAGCTCAGACATAGCTGTTTTTGAACGAGGTCCATCTATATTTGAAGCAAGTGTAGCCAATTGAGCAGCATGTTTGATCCAGATCGGCTTACTCACAAGAATCAACTCCCTTTTCAAGCATTGGCATTTGAATGTTATGATGTTGTGCTGTGTTCTTCGCAAGTTCGTAACCAGCATCAGCATGGCGAACAACACCCATACCTGGATCTGTTGTTAGTACACGTTGAATTTTTTGCTCGGCTTCTTTCGTACCATCCGCTACAATAACAACACCTGCATGTAAGGAATATCCCATTCCAACTCCACCACCATGATGAACAGAAACCCATGTGGCACCACCAACCGCATTAATCATGGCGTTTAAAATTGGCCAGTCTGCGACAGCATCTGAGCCATCCTTCATTGCCTCAGTTTCACGGTTTGGCGAAGCTACCGATCCTGCATCTAAATGATCGCGACCAATCACAATTGGTGCTTTTAGTTCGCCACTTGCTACCATATCGTTTAAAATCTTCCCGAAATTTGCACGTTCACCGTAGCCTAACCAGCATATCCGCGAAGGTAAGCCTTGGAATTTAATTTTTTCTCTGGCCATCTTTATCCAATTACATAAGTGCTTATTGTCACTAAATGTACGCAGTATCGCTTCATCTGTTTTATAAATATCCTCAGGATCACCTGATAATGCAACCCAACGAAATGGACCTTTTCCTTCGCAAAATTGTGGGCGAATATAAGCTGGTACGAAACCAGGGAATTTATAAGCATTTTCTACTCCTTCATCTTTAGCAACCTGACGAATATTGTTGCCATAATCAAAGGTGACCGCTCCTTTTTCCATCATTGTGAGCATCGCTTTTACATGATTCGCTATAGAAGCTTTCGAAAGCTTTACATATTCTTTTGGATTTATTTTTCGCAGCTTATCCGCCTGTTTCAGTGACATTCCTGAGGGAATATATCCGTTCAATGGATCATGAGAAGAGGTTTGATCTGTTAAAATGTCAGGAGTAAAATTGCGTTCAATCATGTTATATAAAAGATCAGATGCATTACCTAGTAAACCAATTGATAATGCTTTACCCGTTTTCTTCGCTTCTTCGGCTGCATGTATCGCTTCCTCTATTGAATAAGCTTTTACGTCCAAATATCCTGTTGTTATTCTTCGATCGATTTTTCTTTCATCAACCTCTATAGCGATACAAACTCCACCATTCATCGTAACAGCAAGAGGTTGTGCCCCACCCATTCCTCCAAGTCCAGATGTTAATGTTATCGTCCCTTTAAGAGAAGAGTGAAAATGTTGTTTTGCTAATTCAGCAAACGTTTCATATGTGCCTTGAACGATGCCTTGTGAACCGATATAAATCCAACTACCTGCCGTCATTTGGCCGTACATCATAAGTCCTTTTTGGTCGAGTTCATGAAACATATCCCAATTTGCATAGGCCGGAACAAGATTGGAATTAGCAATCAGAACACGCGGCGCATTTTCATGTGTTTTAAAAATAACAACTGGCTTTCCGGATTGAATCAGCAGTGTTTCATCATGTTCTAATGATTTTAGAGATGTGACGATTGCATCGAAACTTTCCCAATTTCGTGCAGCTTTTCCAATTCCGCCATACACAACAAGCTCCTCAGGAATTTCGGCAACATCTTGATCTAAATTATTCATTAACATACGAAGAGCAGCCTCTTGTTGCCATCCTTTTGTATTGAGATTTGTTCCTCTATATCTTTTTATTTTCTCCATATTGTTTGAATTCATCTTCTTCCCCCCGGATTCATTAGCATCGATTGTGTTCCATGTTTTAACCAATTGTGCATTGCTTCAATATCGATCGAAAAAAATCGATCATTTTTAATTGATGGAACAACCTCTCTAGCTTGTTGATAAAACTTCCTTGTTACGGTTGACATTTTTTGAATACCACGAAATTCAGCAGCTTGAATACTGCAAATTGCTTCTACCGCTAGTACTCGCCGAGTATTTGTAATAATTTGATAAGCGTGTCGTGACGCGATTGTCCCCATGCTAACGTGATCTTCTTGATTGGCTGATGAAGGAATACTATCAACACTAGCCGGATGCGCCAACGTTTTGTTTTCTGAGACTAGTGACGCAGCGGCATATTGCATAATCATTGCACCTGATTGTAGACCAGGCTCAGGGCTTAAAAAGGCAGGTAAATCATTTAGTTGAGGATTCACTAATCTTTCAATTCGACGCTCTGAGATATTGGCTAATTCAGCAATAGCTATCTTTAAAAAGTCCATAGCAAAAGCAATTGGCTGACCATGAAAGTTTCCACCAGATAATACTTTTTCACCATCAAGAAAAAGTAACGGATTATCTGTTGCTGCATTCATTTCAATTTCAAGTTTTTCTTTCACATAATTTAACGCTTGCCATGAAGCCCCATGAACTTGCGGAATACACCTGATTGAATAGGCGTCCTGTACGCGAATGTCTCCTTGTCTCGTCGTTAGTAGACTATCAGATAAATAGGATCTAATTCGGTTCGCTACGTCAATTTGCTCTTTATATCCACGAGCAAGATGAATATCCTCATCAAAAGCATCCAGAATTCCCCTTAAACCCTCTATGGTTACAGCCGAGATTAAGTCAGCTTGATAGGCTAACTTTTCTGCCTCTAGATAGGCAACTACGCCCATTGCGGTCATCGCTTGAGTGCCATTAATAAGGGCTAGCCCCTCTTTTGCTGTTAGTGTTATTGGGGGAAGTGATTCTTGCTCTAGTGCTTGAATTGCAGTTGTTTTTTGACCTTTATACAGCACATCACCTTCTCCTATTAACACGAGAGCTAGATGTGAAAGTGGAGCTAGATCACCACTTGCGCCCAAAGAGCCTTGTTGAGGAATAATAGGATGAATTTCGGCATTTACCAAATCAATTAATCTTTCAATGATAATAGGACGCACACCCGAAAAACCTTTGAGTAAGGCATTGGCACGTAAAACAAGCATTGCTCGTGAAACAACCTCTGGAAACGGATCACCAATTCCGCATGCATGTGAACGAATTAAATTGAGTTGAAGGAGCTCAACGTCTTCTTTTTCAATGAACACATCACTAAATTTCCCGAAGCCTGTAGTAATACCATAAACAACTTTTTCCTCGGAAACGATTTTTTCAACCGCTTTTCTGCTTGCCACCACACGTTTTAAGCTTTCATCCGAGAATCCAACTTTTTCTCCTTCAAATATGACTTTTAGTAAACTAGAAAAGCTTAAGCTTTCTCCATCTAGCAAGATCATTTTTACGACTCCCCTCCTGCCCTTTAGTTGATTAAAGGGTCAAAAAAAATGGGAGCTATATCAATGAAATCAAAGATTTCATGATATAGCCCCCTGCTTTTCTATTAACTATGGGCACTTTATATATGATTAATACCAAGGCCAATCGTTTCATGCTCAGAGCCTTTTACTGGAGCACCGATTGTTCCGTACAGTGCTACAGCAATCCAATCTCCTTCTTGCTCGTGATCATATGGATTGCCACGTAAAACCGCGAAAGAAAGTCCAACGGTTCGTAATACTGAACCTAACTGTATTTGACCTCGGGTTACACCATGTAAGGCTTCCATAATCGCATGATATAATGCATGTGATTCACGATAAACATCAGACTGAATAATGCCATTTTTCTTTGCCGCTGTTTCAATAGAAGCAACGACTTTATTCGCCTCCATCGATCCCACTTTTCCCAGACATCCCCTCCATTTGTCTTGTTGAAGAAACGTGAGCTGTTCGTTAGGATCTTCGGATAACAACAGCATAATTGCATTTCGTCCAATTAATCGATTTTTACTTAATGCCATAATAACAACTCTTTCTTTTCATCTAATGTCTAGTATCTAAGATTATCCTATGCATGTGTTTGTTCTTTGAGCACTATATTTTTAAGAAGGAACAAAATTAATAGAGTAAGAGGATATCGATATATGAAAAAAGAAAGGCTAACACAGCCTTCCTTCATTTATCGCTATGCAGTTCCAAATGATAGTCCTACTTCTTTTAACATTTTTCTATAGGCAATACTAACTCTATCGCTTTTTAAGTGTAGCTCAGCTTGCAGATCTAGTGGAAGTAACTCTGGTTTTTGATTTTCTACAATGATTTTGTCTTGCTCGATTAAAAGATCTTGGAAATCCACAAATACTTTTTCGCCTTCTTCTAACGCATAATTGCGTTCCATAATCATAAATGCTTTACTTTTTTCTTCATTTACTGGTGAAACGATAAGATAAAGATCAAAAAACTCTTCAGAATGATCAATTCTTTTTGTAAAGCCTGCACAAAGTGGATGGAAAACTTTATACGTGTATTTTGCATGCACACCATGCCCTCTCCCATCTGGATCTGGTTGATAAATATCGATTTCATCAGAAACTAGAACTCCATCTTGCTCATGAACCTCATAATCACCAATTTCAGGAAACTGACTGTCTCCAAGCAGTCCTTCATGAACGAACATAAGATGTGACACGTCTAGAAAATTTTCAACAACCCGCGGCCCTGCTGCATTGATTTCATAAGGTCCCATTTCAACACGTACCATTTCATCGCCCAAGTTTTCTTCACCAATAGCGGGGGGATGTTCTGGTTGACCAAGGCAAACCCATACTAACCCGGCTTCTTCAGCACAATGATAAGTTATTGCTCTTGCCTTTCTGGGTATTGCCTTTCCTTTTGGCATTGCTGGGATTTTTGTGCATGTTCCACAAGTATTATAGGTCCATCCATGATATGGACAAACGATTGTATCATTCAATACTTTTCCTAATGAAAGCGGTACTCCTCGGTGTATACATAAATCTTTAAAAGCATGCACACCTTGAGATGTACGAAATATGACGATTTTTTCACCAAGAACCTCTACAGCCTTTGGAAGCTCCGCTAACTCTTTCGATAATAGGACCGGATGCCATTGATGAAACAAAACAGGGTCTTTCACTAACATAACATGTCATCCTTTCCAATTATTCTGGAATCGTTCCTTTTACTCCTTTAACAAACCAGTTCATACTCAGAATCTCTTCAAGAGGAATTGTTTCTCCCTCGTCGAGCTTAAGTTCACCCGACTGATCATAAATCGGACCGCTAAATACCTCATATGCTTCATCAATGATTTCTTGTTTTTTTGTATTAACAGCATCTTGCACATCTTGTGGTACATTTTTGCCAAACGGAGCTAAATCAACCATTCCTTCTTTTAATCCTCCATAATAGGAATTCGTCTCCCATGTCCCATCTATTACACTTTGAACAACGTCAACATAATAAGGTCCCCAATTAAGAGTTGGATTGGTTACATAAGTCTCAGGTGCGTATTTGTTCATGTCAGAGTCATTCCCCATTCCCCAAACACCTCGTTCAGCGGCAGCTTGGATACCCGCTGGTGAGTCTTGGTAGTTTGCTAGAACGTCAACACCTTCATCTAATAATGTAACAGCTGCCTGTCTTTCGGTTGCAGGATCAAACCACGTATTACTCCAAACAACTGACACTTCAATATCAGGATTCACACTTTGTGCACCTAATGTGAAAGCATTAATTGTGTAAATAACCTCTGGTATTGGGAAGGCACCAACATAACCAATTTTATTGTTTTCTGTTAACTTTCCAGCAGCAATCCCAGCTAAATATCCAGGCTGATACCCTTTCCCTTGGTATGTACCCACGTTTTCAGAGGTTTTATAACCAGTTGCATGCATAAACACAACATCAGGGTATTTTTTAGCTACATTCACAGTTGGATCCATATACCCAAAGCTTGTTGTAAAAATGATGTTATGATCTTGAGCTAGTTCTTCAATAACACGTTCAGCATCAGGACCCTCCGGAACATTTTCTACTGTTGTCGAGGTAATTCCAAATGTTTCATCAACCATTTGTCTTCCTTTATCATGCTCAAACGTCCAACCACCATCACCAGGTACACCAATATAAACAAATGCTACTTTTGGTAATGTCTCTGTTCCTGATTCTGTTTTTGTTGCTTCTGTTTCTTCTTCTGTTGTCTCAGGTTCAGCAGGCTGTGAAGACTCCTGAGAACAAGCAACAATAATCATGAACATCATAATCAATACAAATAAGCCCATTATTTTTTTCTTCAACTCAATATCCCCCTTATTTTTAAAAGATCTACTCAATTACCGGTTACACCACCTCCTTAAGTGATGTGATCATTAAAATCGTTGCTCACGGAAATACGGAACTCCTAATGCCTTTGGTTCAATCGGAGGTTTGTTTCTGTTTTTCCAGCCAACAAACATTAAGACGACAATCGTTGCAATATAAGGAATCATCTTCAGAAAATAAGAGGGAACTGGTATTTCAAATAGTTGAATACGAAAACCAAGTGCATCAAGGCCACCGAAAAAATAGGCGCAAAATAATGCGTAGATAGGATTCCAGCGAGCAAAGATAATTAAAGCAATCGCAATCCAGCCTCTTCCAGCTGTCATTCCTTCTATCCAGTTCGGCGAATAGGCCATGATGAGATAAAATCCTGATAGTCCCATCAGCATCGAGCCGAAAATGACGTGAAAATAACGAAAACCTGTTACTGAAATTCCCATCACATCTGTAGTTGAAGGACTATCACCAACCGCTTTTAAATGAAGGCCCCATGAAGTTTTGTACATATATAAATAAAGAAAAATTGTTAACACGATACTCATCCAAATGAAAAGATCGAGGTTTGAAAACACCTTACCGATCACAGGGAGGAACTCCAGCCAACTTAACTCCACCTTTGGAACGGATACCGGTAAAGCAATTCCCGCTACAGATTTACCTAAATACGCACTGAGTCCCGTACCGAATAAAGTGATTGCTAACCCACTCACGATTTGATTAGCACCTAAACTAATACTTAAAAATGCATGAATCAGTCCGAGGAATCCTGAGGCTACTAAGCAGGCAACAAATGTTACGAGCAAGCTTTCGGTTTCAATAAAAACAATACATGACATTACCGCCCCAATTAGCATAATGCCTTCAGTACCAAGAGAAATGACACCTGCTTTTTCACTTAAAATTCCTCCTAGTACCGCAAACAGCAATGGTGTACCAGATGATATGGCTGCTGTTAAGAGCAAAATGAAAACATCCATTGTCGTGCCTCCCTTCCTTGTTTTTTCAAATAAACAAATCACGGTTATCTTGTTTCCTACTTTTTCACACGAAATTTGCTAAGCATTTCTCCGCCAATTAAGCAAAATAAAATGGCACCTTGTAGCATTAAAGATATCGAAGATGGTAGTCCAATTGTTTGAACACTATAACCACCGACTATTAATCCACCAATAAAAATCGATGAAACAATCATTGCCCATGGATTTAATCTGGCAAGCCATGCAACGATAATAGCTGTGTATCCATAGCCTGGTGAAATACCGTACATGAGCCTTCCAGCAACACCTGATACCTCAATCATTCCAGCCAAGCCTGCCATACCACCACTAATCATCATAACAAGGAGAATGTGTTTGTTAATTTTGATACCGGCGTATTTAGCTGCTGATGGGTTAGCTCCTAGTACTCTTAATTCATAGCCCCAACGCGTTTTTAAAATGAGAAATGCAAATAAAATAACCGCTATTATTGCGAACAATACTCCAATATGAAGTCGAGTATCACCTATTGTGGCAAGTAATTGTGAAGGTAAAAACATTGGAGTTCCCGGAAAATTAAAGCCTTCAGGATCTCTCCATGGTCCAAAAACAAAATAATCTAACAGTAAGAGGGCGATATAGTTTAACATTAAGGAAGTAATCAGTTCATTTACTTGAAAATAAGTACGAGGTATGGCGGTAAGTAAGCCCCATACAGCACCAGCTACTATTCCAACGAAGACCATAAGTGGGATATATATGATTCCAGGCAAGTTTGGAAAGTAAATGGTAATAGCTGTTGCCCCAATTGCTCCAAGTAAAAATTGGCCTTCTGCGCCAATATTCCAAATCGATATTCGATAAGCAATGGCCACACCGAGCCCACAAAGTAAAAGAGGGGTTGCTTTTACAAGTGTTTCACTTATACCGAAAGCAGAGCCAAATGCACCTTGCAGCATTTTTCCATAAACCGTAATGGGGTTCATCCCGTCGATTGCAATAAAAACAGCACATATAAGTAAAGCTATAAGTATTGATAATAGTGGTACAAACCAGCTGCTCGACTTTTTATGCGGGTCATATTCTAATCGAAAAGGCCATTCAACTTTCTTTTTAGAACCCTGTATTTTAACAGCTGTTTGTTCTACAGATGTTTTTTGGTTCATAAAACAGCTCCTTCCTTCCGCTCATCCAAACCAGCCATAAGTTGGCCAATATACTCTTTTTCAGCTTTTGCCCGAGGAATGACGCCGTTCACTTTTCCGTTATATAAAACTAAAATTTTATCGGACAATTTCATTACTTCATCTAAATCTTCCGATATTAGTAAAATGGCACCTCCTGAAATCTTAAGATTTAGCAACATCTGATGAACTGCTTCAGTAGCACCAACATCCAAGCCCTGTGTTGGATGTACAGCAATCATCAGTTTCGGCTCTTGGTCAATTTCTCTTGCGAATAAAAGCTTTTGCTGATTACCGCCTGAAAGCTGACGAACTGGGCTATGGAGGTCAGCTGTTTTAACATCAAATGTTTCAACTAATTGTCTTGACCATTCACTATTTTGTTTCTTTTGGAGAAGACCCCATTTTGTACGTTTAGTTGTTCGATATGTTTTTAATAGTAAGTTATCAACTATTCCTAAGCTTCCTGCTAAGCCACTTTTCATACGATCCTCAGGAATATGAGCAATTCCTTTATCTATTAAACTCTGTACGGTAGGAGAAATAAGTTGTTCTTGATTAAACATGATGGATCCGCTTTTCCACGGGATAAGTCCTGTTAACGTTTCGGCAAGTTCCTTCTGCCCATTTCCTGCAACACCAGCCACCCCCACAATTTCATGTTCATGAATCGTAAAGCTAACTTGATCAATCGAAAGCACCCCACGCTCTCCTTGAACGGAAAGATTTCGCACTTCTATAACTGGTTTTCCGATTGGCTCTGATGTAACTGTTACCCCTTTTGTACGTAATGCTCCGACCATCAATTGCGCTAACTCTTCAACTGATGTATCAGCACGATTTCGGTGAGCAATCATTTTTCCTTTTCGCATAACAGAAATTCGATCTGAAACCTCCATAACTTCTTTTAGTTTGTGAGTTGTGATAATCATCGTTTTCCCATGTTTTTTTAGGTTCTTCATCGTTTGAAATAATTGATCTGCTTCAAAAGGAGTCAAAACAGATGTAGGCTCATCGAAAATAATGATGTCAGCACCCCGGTAAAGTGTTTTTACAATCTCTACACGCTGTTGCTCTCCAACTGATAATTGCCAGATTGGAACATTTGTAGGAAACTTTAGTCCATATTGCTCTGAGATTATTTCTATTTCTTCTCTCTTTTTCTTCAACCAAGAATGTCCTCGCCATATTTGGCCCTTTTCACCAAGAATAATATTTTCAATGGGTGTTAGTGTATCGACCAAACGGAAGTTTTGATGAACCATACCAATCCCTAATTCCATTGATTCCTTTGGTGACCGAATCTGACATGTTTCACCATGTATGGCAATAGTTCCACCATCCGCTTTATAAATACCTGAAAGCATGCTCATAATGGTACTTTTCCCTGCACCATTTTCACCTAATAAGGCATGAATCTCCCCTTTTTTGACAGAAAAGTTAACAGAATCACTGGCAACTACCGGACCAAATTTTTTTACAATATCTTGCATTTCGATCGCTAGATGTGTTTGTGTCAACGATTATTCACCTCTTACTTACGGTAATATTTTTGGAATTTTCTAAATTATCCTCCACAAAAAAGGTTCAGTCTATGATTGTGTAGCATTATGTAACAAACTAAATAGCATTTTGTAAAAAACAGTTACATTGCGATTTTTTATTCATTCATGTTTAAGAAATTATGAAAATTCCAATAATGACTAGTAGATTTGCCAGAGTCAGGTGAATTTAAATACATTTAAATGAGGTGATTCTCATGCCGATGCAGAGAACTTTTATCATGGTTAAACCTGATGGTGTGAAAAGAAAATTAATTGGAGAAATTGTTAGCCGTTTTGAACAAAAAGGATTTACTCTTTTACAAGCAGAATTTATGACAATTGATCGAGAAAAAGCTGAATACCATTATGAGGAACATAATGAAAAGCCATTTTTCGGAGAGTTAGTTGATTTTATTACATCAGCACCTGTTTTTGCAATGGTTTGGGAAGGTGAAAACATCATTGAAGTTTCTCGAACGATGATAGGGAAAACAAGTCCAACAGAAGCACTGCCAGGTACAATTCGTGGAGATTTTGCTTTTTGTAAAGAAGAAAATGTAATTCATGGATCAGATTCTCTAGAGAGTGCTGAACGGGAAATAGCAAATTTCTTTGATCCATTGAAGCTACGAGATGGAAAAGCAGATTACAATCAGAATGTGAGAAAAAGTAGCTAACAGTAAAAAGAAGCCATTATTTTGACTAAATGGCTTCTTTTCTGCAGGATATCAAGTTTTTATCATATTGATTTTATAGAATAGCTTCTTCCGCTTCGGTCTAGAAATTAAACTTCCTTTATAGATTTTGATGAAACAATTGTTGTTGTTAAACCAACGAATACGATGGTAACACAAGACAAAATTAATGTTTCACTTGATATTAATAGACCTCCTAGCATAATCACAACCATATCAATAAAAAAGATTAAAATTCCAACGTTAACTCCAGATTTGTCAGATATAAATTGAGCAAGCAGATCTGTTCCACCAGTGCTAGTCCCGATACGAAGCATTAATCCAATCCCAGAGCCGACAAATATCCCTCCAATAATTGAACTTACAATTGGTGATGCATGAACAATTCCATCCAATGGTTTTAGCAAATCAATAAAAAAAGATGAAAGTAACAAGCCATGTAAACTATTATAAAAATACTTTCTATAATAGATCCATGCAACGAGAAATATTGGTGTACTAAAAACAATGATCATCAAACCTGTTTTTAAATTGAACAAATAGTGCAAAATCAAGCCAATCCCGATCATCCCACCATCCAGCACTTTATAAGGTGTTAAAAAAACATTGATTCCAATGGATAATAGAAGACTTCCTAACACAATAATACACACTATTTTTATCGTATTCATTTGATTCCCTCACAAACATTTGGACATGTATTAACTTTATGAGGGAATCTTTCATAATATCTGTTAAAAATAGTCGTATTTTTAAAAAACTGTTTTTACATCCTATCTTTTTGTGAAAATTGATAAAAAACCATTACAAAGAGAAAATTCAAACAAAAAAGAATGGTAACTAGAATTTTTGTAAATATTTATTTCTACTAACCGATATGAATAAAGAGTAATTTTAATGTTAAAGGTGATAGTATGATTCTAAATAGACTTTTTATTATTAAATTTATATAATACAGTTTTGTCGGGATTATATGTACACTCATTTATTTTCTTTCTATGTTTATATTTGTGGAATTTTTCTATCAAGAACCAGTTATCGGTGCGTCGATCTCTTTTTTCATCATGACTCTTTTTTCATACCTATTAAATAAAAAATATACATTCGGTGGAAAGTACTCCCATCAACAATTACTGCGATTCCTTGTTGTGTCCATCATTGGCTTCACATTAAATTTTGTGATTATCTTTACAGTTGTTAATGTTCTATCGTTTCATTATGCTATTGGAGAAATTGTTACAGTCCTAGTAATCCCACTCATAAATTTCACTTTAAATAATATTTGGACATTTAATTAGTGCATATGAAAAACCTGGAAGGTAAGTTGATTTCCATCCAGGTTTTTATTATATTTTCTTGCCATCTAGATGCATATTTTACACACCAGTGATACCTAATGTATATAAAACTCCTAATAAAAATATGAGATCATTTATAAGTTTTCATTCCAAATAGTCGACCTATTTTTCCCTTGTGATTTTGACACATATAAAGCTTGGTCGGCTAAGTCGAATAATTTATCCTGTTGTTTTGTGTGTGATGGAAATTCGGCTATGCCTATAGATATTGTAATAGGTTTTCCGATTGGAGAAACTGTATTTTCTATGCATATCCGAATTTTTTCCGCGATTGAATAAGCAATAGTTGATGTAACATCCGGAATTAATAGGACAAACTCTTCCCCGCCGTACCGAAACAGCAAATCGTTTTTTCTAATCATCATTTGTACATATTTCACTAAAAATTGCAGTACTTGATCTCCAGCTTGATGTCCAAACGTATCATTTACTTTTTTAAAATTATCAATATCGAAAGCGATGAGTGTAAAAGGTTTGTTGTTTGTTACCCATTCTTTCATAACCTCATCAAGCAGGCGGCGATTTGAAGTATTTGTTAGAGAATCGGTTGTTGCTTCGTAAGAAAGTTGTTGATGTTTATCTTGCATTCCTTCTATCGCCATTGTCACACTTTTTGTTAATAAATCTGCTTCTCTGTTCCAATGTGATTTCATAGGGGGAATACTCACTAATTTACCGGAAGAAATTTGGTTTACAACGTTAGAAAGATCAAAAAACGGCTTTGCTAATTTTCTGGCAATAAAAATTGAAAATACAAGCAAAATAACAAAAGGAATAAGAATATATATTAGTAATTTTTTTAGGTGATCATACAATGATTCATAGATAAAAGTAACAGGTGTTTGCTGAACAACTCCCCATCCTGTTTCTGGAACAACAGTGTATGCCGCTAACATCGTGACGCCTATTGTATTTGTGACAATTTCCTTTCCACTTTTACCTTGCATGATTTTACCGATAATAGGATTTCCTGATACATCTTCGCCAATTCGTTTTTTGTCAGGATGAAATAAAATCTTCCCTTCTGGCCCAACAACATAATAATATGAACCGTTTTCATCAATGATATCGTTGCCAAGAATCTCGTTAAGCACGTTTTGTTCCTGAAGATAAATAGATCCCCCGATCATACCTTTAAAGTGATTATTCTGATCATATAAAGGATGTGCAAGCAGGACAATTAAACGTCCAGAAGGAGCAATATATGGCTGAGATACCGTTTGTTTTTTTGAATCAACAATTTTTCTTGTCTCACCTGAACTAAGAATTTCACCTCTTAGACCTACCGAAATAGGGGCTATACTTCTAACAACACCACTTCCATCGATCCAAGATAATGAATTGAAGTATCTGCTATTATTACGTAAAAGCTCAAAGTAATTTTGAATTTCATCATCTTTAAAATCATCGTTTTCAGACAAAAAAATCGCTGTTTCTTCTAAACTCATTCTCATTGACTTAAACAACGAATCAACCGATCTACTCATCTTACTTGACTTTGAGTAATTAAGATTTAGATAGGCGTTAGTCAGAGATTCTTTTTCAGATTGATAGGAAGCTAACAATAATATGACTGTAGTCAAAATAACAGAACCAGCTACAAGTCCTGTTAATAAAGTTGAAAGTCTAACTTTTCTATTTTTAATTTTCATAATAACTCCAATACATGAAAGAAACCTGTTGTAGGTATAGTTTATTACGTTAAAGAGAGTAAATAAATAGGGGGTCATTCCTATATGGAACTTGTTCCTACTCTAACTATAAAATATATCACTTTACAAATTTTTTAAATGTGATTTTTATCACTGTAAAAACCAGCTTGAAAAAGAAAGTCAAGCTAGAACCATAAAAATCTACTCAATAAATCTTTTTCGAATCATTCTTATTTGTCGACGATGGTTTAATTCATCCTCAAAAACTTGGAACCATTTATAATAATTATTTGCGGTCAAATTATTCCAAAAAGGAGTTGTTTCATCGAGCCAATCATCACTTCTTTGTTGGAGCTGTTTAGGTGTAATAACATCTAAATTCCACCATTATTCTGATTCTTTTACTTTATCTAAATAATAATCTAGTAATTCAGGAAACTCTTTTATTTCAAGCTTTCCTTTGTCAGTTATGGTATAGATGCCTCTTTTCACTCGATGAAACCACCCATAAAAGTTTTTGGTTAAGATGGAGGATGTTTTTGTACCTGTTCCTAATTGCACTAACTTTTTTGGAGAGAGTTCACCAAATTCAATTAAATAACATGCGATTTGAATGCAATTTTCTTTGTAGGCAGTCATAATTTTCGTTCGACTGCTCCCCCCAATATTATAATCAGCACTTCTTCCATTTATCTCTTTAAGGACTGAATCTCGTTTCCATTTTTGCTGTTTACGTTGTTTACTATATGTAGTTGGATGGAAAATCATCTCCATTCTCTTTCGATTTCCAGTGAATGATACGATAATCAGACCAAGCTCCAGTCTTTTTACAAGATGACATAGATCAGACCATCGCTTCGACCGCTTATTATAGCGAGGCTTCGGAATAGCAATATACACTTGGTCCGTTAAGCGCTGCCGCTTAGTTGCTTGAATTAATAACTCAATACTTAAATTAAGCTTTAGTTCCACCACGATAAGCTCGTCATCTTTTACTGCCGCAATATCGCAATCCTTTACTTCACCATAAACGTCAAATCCTTCACGGGTAAAATAATGTTGGATTGGTTTATATAAGTCTGCTTCTTGTATTTTTTTCTTTTCAGTCATGTTGCCACCATCCAAGTGTGTTTCCAGAGTATTTCTTTATTTAAAAGTTGTATGGCTACTTTGCACTATGTAACCAATCTGTTAGTTGTTCTTTTGCATCTGCATGACATAATCCGCCGTTGTATTACAAATATAGTACCATAAGTTCTTCATCATAATAAGTTTCTTTAACTTTTAATGCCTTTTTATCAATACCAAATGTTTTGAAACCAAATGATTGATAAAGATTTTTTGCTGCTATATTACTTGATGAAACAGTTAAATAAAGTTGCTCGATTCCTTCAATAGACTTTGATTTATTAATCGCTGCTTCTACTAACTTTTGACCTATTCCCGCTTTACGGTAGCCAGTACTAACATAAACAGCGACGATATTAGCTCTGTGTTTTAGTTTATTTTTTGTTTCCGGCAACAATGTAATAACAGCAACTAATTTTTCATCAACAAATGCTCCAAATGTGAAGGAGTTTTCTACACTTAACCTCTTTTCTATAGTAGCTATAGAAAATGTAACTTCCTCCTCATAACTGGAGCTGAATGCTTCTGGATGCTCTTGTAACGCCTTTAATCTTAGACTTTTATAAACAGCTGCGTGTTTTTTACTTAATAATCTTATATCCATCTTTTTTCCTCTCTTTCAAGGAGATTCCATTTCCATTGTACCAAATCAATCGGGTATTTCGTTATTTGAGTAAAAAAACAAATAATAACAAAAGATAAAGGTAAGATATCTTTGAGGAATCAAAATATTATATTAGTCATGAGTTGGTGATACCCTTGCGTAAAGGACAACTGAATAGAAACTCTATACCATTTCTTTTATTAACAATTATTCATCTTATTATTTTTTCTCAATTACTAAAACGAAAAAGAGAATACACATGGACTCTGTTGCTATCAAATATTGGCTTTGCTTTCTTTTTTGAATACTTTGTACTGAATCTTTTTCAAGCATACACATATAAACCCTCCATCTTAAAAATAAAATATTTAGATAATATTCTTGGAGCAATTTTATCTCAAGCCTTTTATGTACCCATTACAGCAACGTTTTTAACGATCTATAAAAAGAATTGGCGGTGGAAAGTTTCCTTCATCACATACTTTTATATTGTTGAAAAATTATTTCTTCGCTTGGGAATTTATAAAACAAACTGGTGGAATCCAAAATTCACTACAGTCTTAATGCTTATGTATTTTTATATAAGCGATTATTTTTATAAACTGATTGAGAAGAGAAAAGATTGGGCTCTTAAATTGGCTCAATATTTAACAATTGTTGTAATTGATGTGACCTTTATGTTTACGATGGCTGTTAGAAGAAAATTAAAATTTGGGGTTGGGTTGCTACATACCTGGAAGGAACATTTTATCATTGCACCTCTTTACAGTTTACTACTGGGTATTTTTTCTACCTTTATCTCTTCTAAAAGTGGAATAATTTATCGCTTCTATCATCTTTTGTATTTTTTAGTAATCGATTATTTTCTTATAAAGGTTCGCTATGTGAAAATAAATTATAGTGCCTTTCTTCAGTTTGTTCCCTGGCACCTATTCGTTATTTATGTTTCACGTTTGGTTCATAAGGAGATATTTTCAAACTCCAAAGAAAGAACATAGTTGATAGTAAAAACACCCCAAAGTTAGATTCTTACTCTAACTTTTGGGGTGCAGTACATTATTCAAAAGAATAATGGGGGTTTTTATTTATAAGTTTGGTGGGGTTAGAGTTCTAGTATAGTCATTCAGTAGCCATTTGGTGTCGTCTGTTCAGCTCTTCAGTTAATTCAAGCACAACAGTTCTTAGATGTTTGTCTTTAGTTACTTTAATTGACTTTCCTAGAATGTTATATAAATGAGCAATTTCATGATCTTTTAAAACACTAAACATTAGAAACCTAAAATGGCATCTTTCATTCTTTAGTTGTAGTTATACATGATGTTTATTTCTACAAGAATGATGCCTTATTCAAATTAACCTAATTGTTGTTGCGCCATTGAAACAAGGCGTTTTGTTATTTCTCCACCAACAGATCCGTTTGCACGTGAAGTTGTTTCACCGCCAAGGTCTACACCGAATTCATTTGCGATTTCCACCTTCATTTGGTCAAGTGAATGTTCAGCTCCAGGTACGACTAAGTTATTTGAGTTATTTGCCATAATCAATTCCTCCTTTGTATAGTGTACTTGTAACATTTGTTGATAGTTTGTATATTATGCATCATTTTAAAAATTTCCTGATAAAAAATTCAAAAACCTCTTCCTGAAGGAATAGTCGAGGCATAATTTTGATTTTATATAAAAATAAATGCTAATGCTAAATACATACATTTGGAAGGACTTGCAAAAACCTGGTTAATAACTCGAGTAGAAAAAAATGGTTTGGCAAATAATAAAATAATAACCATTTTTTATCATGCGATAGGAGAGAACGCTCTATGTCACGTGAACACTTATTAGAGCAAACAGATTCTTTACATGCTAAATTAACTGACCTAATTCTTGAATACTGGAAACAGTTTGGTCATTTTGGAACTTGCTTTTATATGGCATAAGCTTGGTTTGTTGCTTTTTTATAAAGGAATGAATATTTTTCATGTTTTTCTTCTAGATGTAGGTATGGCTATTCTTGCGTATTGGTTTACTAATCTATTTGTTAAATTGAATCAAAGCGTAAAGTAACTAAACATTTTTTTATTCAATATCCAAAGTAAAGCGCACCATATCTCTGCATTGGATATTATTTTCATATATCGGTTCATCATAATGTTTGACGAAAAAATCAAAGTCAACGCCTGTTAGTCTAAATCCACATTTTTGATAAAAGGCAATTTGATCTATGCTAGAATTTCCAGTTCCAACTTCCATGACTTTAAATAATTTTTCTCTAGCTACGGAAATAGCATGCTTTATCAATAACTTTCCAACACCTTTTCCTCGGTAATCCTCTGAAACAGAAATATTCGCTAACTCCACGGAATGTGGTCTTGTTGGAAGTAGCACTAAAACTCCTATGACCATGTTCTCCTGATTTTCAGCAACAAAGCACATTCCCCGGTTAAGGTAATCTTCAATTATTGATACTGAAGGATCCGCAAGTAATAATAATTGTATTGGCGGTGTTTCTTCCTTTTTTAGGGCTCTAATTTTCATTATTTATTACTCCTTGTTATGAGAAGATACTTTTACAATTTAAAAATCTATTTCTTTAATACTCCCAAATATTCCTTCCAAGGGCCAACGTCATCATAATACCTCTTTGCCATTACTCTAACGATTTGCGAAATATGTGTAAGATCATGAACAACCCAGGTTGAAAGAAGCTCTCTTATTTTGACCACACCGAAAGCGGGATGTGTCCCTTCGATTTCTAGGTGATGATGAGGATTAATAAGTTCTTTTAATTTTTCAAGATTTGTTTCTCTTAGTTGGATAAAAGTTAATAGTTTTTCTTCAATTGTACTTTCAGGCTTAGTCAAATGTGAAAAACGATCAAATGAAGGAAAGTGCTTGTTCTTTCCATCATGTAGAATAGATTCTAATCTGGGAATCCAATTATGTAGTTCAGCTTCAATTAAATGTTCAACAATTTCAGAAGCATTCCACGTTCCTTCCCCTTCATTACAATGCAGCCATTGATCAGAAAGTCCAGATAAAAAATGCTCCAATGTCTTTGGTGTTCTCGATAATACCTCGATTGCTTCATTCAAATGAAAATTCATCATGCTACTCCTTTCTATAGGACTATTAGAATATATTTTTTTCTTGTAACAGAGAAAAGTAAAAAGTGCTAAAATAGTGTTAGATATTACCATTTCATAAAGAGAGGTATTTATGAATTATATAGGATGGATTATTATTGCATGCGAGGTTTCATTTTGGGTTGTTATATTACTAGGGTTAACGGCACGATATTTACTGAAGTTTCAAAAGGTAGGATTTTTACTGTTAGCTTCTACCCCCATAATTGACCTTTTGTTAATTATCATTACAAGCATTGATCTGTATCGCGGAGCAACAGCAACTCTTGCACATGGAATTGCTGCAGTTTATATCGGAGTTTCTCTGGCATATGGAAAAAGTATGATTAATTGGATGGACGAAAAATTTCAATTTTATATGATGAAAAAAACGTCAGCTAAGCCGATGAAACGATACGGAATTCCTTTTGCTAGGCATTATAGAAAAGGTTTTATCAAGCACGTTGTAGCATTTCTAATTGGTGTGGCAATCTTAGAAATGATGATCATCTATATCCAGGATCCTCAACGAACCGAAGCACTCAATACAATGGTAAAAGTATGGTTAATCGTTTTAGCGATTGATTTATACATGACAACAAGCTATTTTATCTGGCCCAAGAAAGAAAAAACAGCGAAGAAACTCCACTAAAAAACGGAGGTATTGCCTGGAATCGACCTATCAATGCCTCTTTTCCCCTTTATATTCCTTAAGTTAATATAATAAATCCCTAAGAAAACGGGAGGTCTACTTAGGGATTTATTATAAATAACAATACTATTATACTACATATTTTTTCAAAATTAACTAAAAAATTACATTTATTGGTGTTTTTTACGAAAAATTATTGTAAGTGCTTTGGAGGAGCTTCTTTATGTCGTTTATGTTTAACTTCAGCAAAAATGTCCTCTTTACTTTCTGGCTTTGTATTATTGTTCATTAAGCTTAAAATTTCATTTATATGAGTAAGTTGAGCATTGCTAGGAATTAAGTTAACAATTGTTTGTTTAAAATCGTCAAAATCCTTCTTTGTAACAGGCTGTGCTTCTTGTTTTAACTCATAGCCTAATTGGCCATTTGGTTCCAACGTTGCCCATTTTACATCACTGATTTTCGAAATACTATTTTGGCGAAGCATCATTTCTAGTTGATCTACAGATAATCTAAGTTTTTTAAGATTTTGCTCATTTAAATTTCCGTTATCAATGATAATTTTCGCCTTACCTGTAATAGCCTTTTCAAATTTGTCTGATTTCATTTGAAGAAGTTCCATAACTAAAAGAGTCCCAACTAGTATTCCTCCTATTAGAAATGTCGTCCAAACATTTTTACCCGCAACAGGCTGAATAAGTAGAGAACCGATACCAACCATTAATACTGTCTCAGCCAACGTCATTTGAGAAATTGTTTTTCTTCCTGCAACTCTCAACAAAACTGTTCCAACCAGAACGATGAGAATGGCTTTCCAAATAAAATCCCATTCCATGTATCACTAACCACCAATCATTATTTAGTTAATGATAATTTCCCCAGATTCTTAACCATTATCCATTTGTTTAAGCTATTCAAATAATGAGACGCACTTTGTATAGAAATTCATTTTGAAACTCCCTTAATCTAGTTTTATACTATATTATTATAAAGATTTTAGGAGGCATACATGTGATTGATCATACTTTTTATATGACTGAAGCTTTAAAAGAAGCGGAAGAAGCAGGAAAACGCGGAGATCGGCCAATTGGGGCTGTGATCGTTCATGATGGAAAAATCATTTCGCGAGGCTCCAATCGGATAAGCACATTAGAAAACGAAGTGGCACACGCTGAAATAAATGCGATCCATAGCTGTGCAGCCTATTTAAAAAAACATGCTGAAAACTGTACAATCTACACAACTGTTGAACCTTGTATGATGTGTTTAACAACTATTGTTATGGCAAATATACGCCATGTTGTGTTTGCTGTTAAGGATAACTATTTGCAAATGGAAGACTTTATAGAATCTGTTCCTTATGTCAAAAAGAGATTGTATACATATGAAAGTGGCATTTTATCTAGTGAATCTGAACGAATTATTAAAAAATACTCACCTTTTATGGCAGAAATTATTTTTAATGGGCGGAAGCCGTCTTAAATTTTGTCTTTGGTTGACTGAAATTAGATTTTATCTGCGATAATTGATATTTATCTTTGATTTTGAACGTTTTATCTTCGATTTTTGAGATTTATCTTCGATTCTGAACGTTTTATCTTCGATTTTAGAGATTTATCTTCGATTCTAAACGTTTTATCTTCGATTTTTGAGATTTATCTTCGATTTTAGACGTTTTATCTTCGATTAGACAAAAATCGACACTTTTCCTATTACCTAAAATCAAATTAAAAAGAGGTCATCTCAATGACGACCTCTTATCTTCAGCTATTAATCCATATTTACCCAAACACTTTTTACTTCTGTGTAATTTTCTAATGCATAGCTTCCCATTTCACGGCCGATACCTGATTGCTTATATCCGCCAAAAGGACTTGCTGCGTCAAATGCGTTGTAGCAGTTTACCCATACAGTTCCTGCTTTAATACGGTGTGCAATGTAGTGTGCTTTTTTAATATCTTGTGTCCAAACACCAGCTGCTAGACCATAGTTAGAGTCATTTGCTTTGTCAACAAGATCATCTAAGTCATCAAACGGCATCGCAGCAACAACTGGTCCGAAGATTTCTTCCTTTGCGATCGTCATTGAATTATTAACATCGGCGAAAATGGTAGGAGCTACGAAATAACCTTGTTCAAATGGAATATTACCTCCAGCTAGAACTTCTGCTCCTTCTTCAATTCCTTTATCAATGTATCCTTTTACACGATTTTGCTGTTGTGCTGAAATGAGAGGTCCCATTGTTGTTGCTTCTAATAATCCATTACCTTGAGAGATATCTTTTGTTAGGGATACTAAATCTGCAACAACATTATCGTATTGTTTTTTCTGTACATAAAGACGGCTACCCGCACAACATACTTGACCCTGATTAAACATAATTCCCATTAAAGAACCAGGTACAGCCTTCGAAAGATCAGCATCAGGTAAGATAATATTAGGTGATTTCCCGCCAAGCTCAAGAGTTACACGTTTTAATGATTCACTTGCCTGTCTCATAATTGCTTTACCAACAGCTGTTGAACCTGTGAAAGCTACTTTGTCTACTAACGGATGATTTACTAATGGTGAACCAGCTGTTTGACCGAAGCCTGGAACGATATTAACAACACCTTTAGGGAAGCCAGCTTCATTAATTAATTTCCCTAAATATAGTGCAGATAAAGGTGTTTGTTCTGCCGGCTTAAGGACAATTGTACATCCTGTTGCAAGCGCAGCACCAAGCTTCCAGGCAGCCATTAACAATGGGAAATTCCAAGGAATGATCTGTCCAACTACCCCAACTGCTTCATGACGTGTGTAATTGAAATAGTTTCCTTGTACAGGAATTGTTTGTCCTACAATCTTTGTAGCCCAACCTGCAAAATAACGAAAATGTTCAATTGCTAATGGAATGTCTGCGTTTGCAGTTTCGCGAATCGGTTTACCATTATCTAGTGTTTCTAACTGTGCAAGCTCTACTTTATGTTCTTCAATTAAGTCAGCTAATTTATAAATTAAACGACTTCTTTCAGCAGTTCCCATCTTCGACCATGGACCATTGTCAAATGCTTCTCTAGCAGCTTTCACAGCTAAATCAATGTCCTCTTCCCCTGCTTCAGAAACAGATGCTAGTTTCTCACCAGTTGCCGGGTTTAATGTATCAAATGTTTTACCACTTACTGCCTCTACCCATTCTCCATTAATAAAAAGCTTTTTGTCCCCATTTAAAAATTCAACTAATCTAGGGCTCAATTCTAGTTCTTTTGTTCCTACGTTTTGTACCATTAAAATCTCCTCCTAAAATATTAAAATATAAGTTGGATAGCTAAAAGAATTTATGTAAGACAAATTGATGTATCAAAAATTGTTGGTGATCGTGCCACCGTTATCAAATATATTAATCTTTAGATCGTGTTAGAACGCAGAATGAAAACTATTTCTATTATTTTATTTCTATCATTAAACAACTCCTCTCAAATTGATTCGTTAATAAATAAGCAAGAATTGTGCCAAATAATAAACGCTTACAATTGAAGGAGATTCTAAAACACCATGATAATAGAGCCGAAAAATCGGCTTTTTTCTGCCGTTTTTTTGTTACAGTGCCGAATTTGCGTAGAAAATGCTAGATTTGGTTACTCTTTTCTTAAAAACTGATGCTGGATAAAGCACTCTATCACGCAAAGAGAACAAGCAGAAATTTCAATAGAAAATAAAAAGGACATCTTCTTTTATTAAGAAAATGTCCTTTTTAAAAAGTTTATTTATGAACCCATTTTTCTTCGTGTATTACTTGTTTTTTTGTGTTGCTGACTTTTCATTTTTTGATTAGAAGCAGCACCATTTAATGATTGTTTATTATTAGAAAGCTTTTCTTTCTTTTTTGCTAATTGTTGCTCCATTAATTCCTTAAGACTTACTTTCTTTTTTTCATTTGTATTGTTTTCTGAATTCGACATGATCTTTTCTTTATCTCCTTTTATATAGGACAATTATTGTCATTCTTGCTTATTATAATAAATATTTTATCATAATCAAAGTGTTATTACGTTTTTTCGTTTAACAAATATCTCAGCTTTCTCATTGTAATTTGCAGTCGTTTTGCAGCTTCTTTCCTGTTTCCATGCGTGTCTTTTAATGTTCTTATAATAAACGATTTACCAACCTGTGATTCTAATTCTTTTACTTGGGCCAGCACCTCATCTAGCTTAACTTCGTCTTTTTGTTCAAACGTAGTCAATGTTTCTGTCAGCCATGTTTTTAAGTAACTTTCCAAATTACTTTCTTGTTTATCTGTATTAGAGGTTATCACTTGACTTTTAGTTTGGTGATTTATTGGTAAATCACCGGCCTGAATAATGGTAGCATGAGGATCAGCTAACATAACTGCTCTTGTAACAAAGTTTGATAACTCTCTTATATTTCCCGGCCAATCATATGATTGTAATAAGTCTATCGCAGAATTAGAAAATGAGAGTGCCGTGCCAGTTCGTTGCAGTAAATGCTGAACAAGGAGTGGAATATCCTCCTTCCGCTCACGTAATGGCGGTATTTTCAGATGAACAACATTTAAACGATAAAATAAATCTTCTCTGAATTTCTTTTGTTTAACAGCTTCTTTTAGATCTTCGTTCGTTGCCGCTATTAACCTAGTCTTGGTTCGAAGGATGCTCTCACTACCAACCCGCATAAACTCCCTTGTTTCAAGAACCCGAAGTAGTTTTACCTGAATCGCATAAGATGCTTCAGCTATTTCATCCAAAAATAAGGTTCCGTTGCTGGCAATTTCAAATAATCCTTTTCGATGCTGGGTAGCGCCAGTAAAGGAACCCTTTTCATGACCAAATAATTCACTCTCTAGTAAGTTTTCAGAGAGTGCACCACAGTTTACACCAATAAAAGATTCTTGATGCCGATCACTTGCTTGATGTAAAAAGCGTGATAAGACCTCTTTCCCTGTACCTGTTTCACCCTCAATTAAAATATTTACCGGTTTTCCAGCAACCTTGGCAGCTGTTTGAATAAGCTGATTCATTGCCCTGCTATTTCCAACAATAAGTCCTGATTCACGGGCTATCTTTTCGATATGATGTTGATTCGAAAAACAGGTAGATCCTAGCAATTTTTCTACCTGCTTTTCTAATAAATCAATATCGTCAAAAGGCTTTTCTATATAATCACTCGCACCTAGTTTAATCGCATCGACAGCAGTCTTAATGGTACTGTATCCTGTCATGATCATTACTTTACATGTGGGTTGAACTTGTTTTAGATTTTGCAATAGTGTAAGACCATTTGCATCCGGTAATTTCAGGTCAATCATAGCAACATGAAATTGCTCTAACGAAAAGTCAATTTCAGAAAATTCCTTTCCACTATTAACGACCTTAACCTGATATCCTTTAGACTGAAAAAGACGAGATAAAAAGTAACCAATTTCCACTTCATCGTCAATAATTAAAATCGAAATCATACACTCACCTCAGTTTTAGTTAATGGTTGAAGTGGCAACACGAGTTGAAAAGTACTGCCTTTGTTTACTTCACTTATTACATCAATACTTCCACCATGTGTTTTAGCGATTCCTATGCTTACTGATAAGCCTAAACCAGTTCCTTTTTCAGCTTCTTTTGTTGTATGAAAAGGATGGAAAATTTTTGATAAGCGTTCTTGTTCTATGCCAATACCATTGTCACGGACCGAGACCTTAACTGATTGATTTTCAAGTGATGTCATAATTTCAATTTCTTTATCATCTTTTACTATCACTTCTACTGCATCTTTTGCATTTAGTAGCAGATTAATAATAATTTGTTCAATTTGCTGCTGACTTCCTTCGATCATTGGAAGATCTTCATATAAGTTTGTGATAACGTTTATTTGATTTTTTTTCAACTGATATTTTAATAAATTTAACACCTGTTTCACCGCATCATTTATATGAAAAGATTGAAATGTATACTCCTCTTGTCTGGAGAAAGCTAGTAAACTTTTAATAATGTCTTTACAACGAACTCCACATGTTTTAATATCTCGTAAAAGAGTAAAAGAATCATCGTCTTCCTTTACATTTCTTAATAGAAGCTGTGAATTTCCTAAGATTGCAGTGAGTGGACTATTTAGTTCATGAGCTACTCCTGCTGCCATTTCCCCAATTGCAGCCAATTTTCCCGAATGAAGTAATTGCACCTCCATTTTTCGTTTTTCTGTTACATCTTTTACATAGGCAATAACTCCGTATACAAAGTTTTTATTGTTATAAACGGGATATGTGTAAAGTTCAAAGGTGGATTGGTCCTCAAAATGAATTTCTTGATAACTGGCTTTTTCTGTTTGAAACGTTTTATTAGCGAGTCTTTTATAGTGTTGCTCTAGTAGAAGATTATCTTTATGATGATGGGTTTTCAAAAAGTGCCTAACCGAGTCGTTCATTTGAATAACATTTACATGTTTATCAAAAATAATGATCATATCGTCAACTGCTTTAAATGTGTTCTCCCACTCTTGCTTTGACCTTAATACCTCATTATATAATTGGGTATTTTCTATACTAACTGCTAAATGATCGGCAAGCTGCTCAAGAAATGCTATGTCCTCTGAATGCCAATGTTCATGAAAACAACGACCTATACAGATTACACCGATTTCCTTGTTTTTACTATAAATAGGCACAACGAGAATGCTGTTTAGCTTTAGGTTTCTTAAAAACTCTAGTTCATTAAAATTCCAGGTTGGATATTCTAACTGCTGAAACATAACTTGCCGTTTAGTTAAAGCCATCCAGTAAAGAGAGTTATCACGAGGTAAGTCTATCCCACGTTCAATGGTAGAAGTGTTTTCTGGAAAAACGTTAATTAAAGTAAGGCTTACATTTTGGAGAAGAAAAAAGCTTAATCGATCAAATTGAATAATACTTTTTAATTTATCAACCATATTACTTAAAATCTCTTCTAGTGTCATATCAATTTTAATACTCTTCATTACTTCGTTCATTATTTCAAGTTGCATATTTTTCTTTTGTAACATATCGACTGTTTTCTTAAGTTCTGTATAATAGCTTTTCTTGGAAGATTCAACACCTGTTAACAGGGCAATCATCTCGTTTTTATCTTCAAGCAAAAGAATTTCCTCCTTACAAAACCTGATGTAATAACTGCTTCATTTGTTCAAGATTCATATCACGAGGATTTGTTATCATACATGCATCTTCTAATGCAGTTTGACAGATAGATGTAATCATATCTTGTGAAATTCCAACCTCTCTTAATTGCTTTGGAATTCCGATATCAGCCGATAACTCTCTTACATATTGGATTGCTGCATTTCCAGCTTCTTTTTGGGTAAACGCTCTTGTATCAATTCCTATGCACCCTGCCATATCTGTAAACCGTTTTGGTGCAGCAATAAAATTAAAATCCATCACATATGGTAAAAGTATTGCATTTATTTCACCATGAGGTAACGGAAACCTTCCACCAATTGCATGAGAAATAGCGTGTGCCGCTCCTAAAATCGCATTAGAAAAAGCAAGTCCTGCTTGTAAGCTAGCCATCGCCATTGCTTCCTTTGCCTCTTCATTTGTTTTTGATGCAACAGAAGGTCTTAGATAAGTCGCCACAAGGGATAATGCATTCTTCGCTTGTACATCTGTTAATGGTGTGGCTGCGATACTCACATAAGCCTCAATAGCATGAGTTAAAACATCCATACCAGTTGCAGCCGTTAAACTGCTATCTTTTGTCATTAAAGTAAGCGGATCTATAATGGCAATGTCTGGTACAAGTGATTTCGAAATAATTGTCATTTTCTTTTTTCGAGTTGAATCCACTATGACAGAAAACTGAGAAACTTCCGACCCAGATCCCGCTGTAGTCATAATCATGATCATAGGCGGCAAAGGATGGACGATTTTATCAATTCCTTCATAATCCTTAATTTCTCCTCCATTTGTTGCCACAATGGCAATAGCCTTTGCCACATCTAATGCGCTTCCTCCACCAACACCAATAATGGCATCACATTCGTTTTCTATATAAAGTCGGGATCCGTTAATCACTTCTGTATCCTTAGGATCAATCGTAATATCTGTATATATGGCAAAAGGAAGACAAGATTCTTTACAAAGATTAACAACTTTTTCTAGCCAGCCAGCTGCCGCAACTCCTTGATCACTCACAATTAATACCTTTTTTGCACCAAGGCGTAAACATGCCTCACCCGCTTGTTTAATCGAGTTTTTACCGAAAATAATTTCGGGTGTTACAAATTTTGATATTTTCATCAATATCACCTTTATTCGATTCGATTTTTATACTATGTAATTTCTTATTAGTTATGAAAAATCCTTCTTTTTTGTCGAGAAATGTGTTAAACGCTTACATTTATAAGATGAATTGGATAATATCTCTAGTTACTCCAAATTTTTAGGGGTATAATCAAATCTTTCAACACGTTATGATGAATTCAGACTTTCGCAGAAACAGAATTCTAACACTAAGGAGCGTGTCGTGTTTGAAAAAACAATTTCTTTTTACGATTGCAACTCTTGGGATCATTTCAATTGGATTTACAAAACAAACTTCAGCCCATGAAGTAACATATAAAGTTCAATCTGGGGACTCTTTATGGAAAATATCTTATAATAACAGCTTATCTGTTCAGGAAATTATGCAATACAACAACTTAACGACCTCTACCATTTATGTTGGACAAGAATTATCATTAATTGCTCCACATACACATGAAACACCAGTTGAAGTAGCAACAACTTACACTGTAAAATCCGGTGATTCCCTTTCTTTAATCTCAAAAAACTTCAATACGACTGTGACAAACTTGAAAACGTTAAATAACTTAACATCTGACCTTATTTATGTTGGACAAGTATTAAAAGTACAAGGTCAAGCTGCAGTTACCCCACCACCTACAATGGAAACGACTGCTACAACATATACCGTACAATCTGGTGATACACTATGGAAAATTTCTACAAAAACTAATTTAAGTGTTTCACAGTTAAAAACGTATAATAATTTAACGAGTGATTCAATTTATGTAGGGCAAGTTCTAAAATTAACGGGAGCAACAACTACTGTACCTATTACATTAAATGCAGAAGCACTAATTACTGAGGCAAAAAAATATATAGGAGTTCCATATGTTTGGGGTGGAAGCACTCCTACAGGATTTGATTGTTCTGGTTATTTAAGTTATGTTTATAACACACAAGGAATAAAAATACCACGCACGGTGGCAACAATATGGGAAGCAACAACAACCGTTTCTTCTCCACAAAAAGGAGACCTTGTTTTCTTTACAACAACTGCACCAGGTCCAACACATGCGGGTATTTATATGGGTGATAATAAATTTATCCATGCAGGCTCATCTACAGGTGTAACAATTTCTGATATGAATAACACGTATTGGAAGCCTCGTTATTTAGGTGCTAAAAAAGTAAACTTATAGATTGCTACTTTTATAGAAATAGGAGCCGCAAATTGAGCAGCTCCTTTTTTATTTATAAGTTATTTGCTCTTTAACATTTACATTTCTCTTTTAGAAAAACCAGTCATAATAAAACATGTTAAAAAGGCAACAGAAGTAACAATCATGGCCATAATGATTCCTACCGCCCTCATAAATGTATCTTCACCAGGGTAATCGGGCTTTAATGTAATGAAGAAATATAAAAAAACAATCGTTAAAATCAGATAGAAACTACTACCAACCGCCCCCATTTTCAATCGTCTAAGCTTTGTGCCTTCCCAAGTATAATTAATCATGCACCATACAAAAACACTTACAATCACTGCAAATACCATCACAAATAAATGAACAAATGGAATCATAAAAAACGTTAAAGTATACAGAATAACTCCTGTTATGAAAAAGAGGAAGGCATTTATAAAAAATAAGAAAAGTCCAGATAACCAAGGATTACGAAACCAATTTGTACGTTTAAGAAAATCCATTTTTTTTTGATTTTTTTCGAAAAGAATTATTATTGATTCCTTGAAAAACAGGATGAATAGGATTGCCATAACACCAAGTATTAATAAAACAGACAAGTTTTATCTCCACCTTTTTATGTAGTTTAATAACCTAACTATTATTAATTATAGATATATATTTATCGTTTATCAATAAAAAATTACTTTTAATAAATATAAAAAGAACGATGTTGTATACAGACATCGTTCTTTAAGCATGTTTATAATTAAATAATACCTAGTGTACTTAAAAATACAACAACAATGGTAATTGGCACTACCCATTTCATAAGAAATCTCCATATCTTCTATTAGCTGTTTATTCATTCTAATAGAGATAAAAAGAGCAATAAGCAAGCAGCCTAACGGTAACATAATATTACTAACCAAGAAATCAGTAGCATCAAATATTGTTTTTCCGAAAACATGAAAGTTCTGAAGTTTACTAAACGATAATGCTGCAGGAATTCCCGCAAAAAACACAACAACCCCAGATACCCATGCTGTTCTTTTACGTGTAGACCTTTTATTTTCAGTGAATGCTGAAACGATAATCTCTAATAAACTAAACGATGATGTTAAGGTTGCAAATAAGAAAAGCAAAAGAAATATAGCTAGAAACAACTCACCCAAAGGCATTTGCGAAAATACAGCAGGCAGCACCATAAATAGCAACCCCGGACCTTCAGCTGGTTCTAATCCAAACGCAAAAACAACTGGGAAAATGGCAAGACCTGCAAGTATTGATACTAGAATATTCATGACAACAACAGTACTTGCTGAGGATGGAATGCTCACATTTTTCTCTAAATAGGAACTATATGTAACCATACATGAAAAACCAACTGCTAATGCAAAGAAGGATTGTCCAAGTGCATAAAGAACAGATTCAGCGGTGATTTTTGAAAAGTCAGGCTGTAGGAAAAATCGTACTCCTTCCATTGCTCCTTCCAATGTTAACGCTCTAACAACCAAAATTAAAAATAGAAGAAACAATATTGGCATCATATACTTACTTGCTTTTTCAATCCCATTTTTTATTCCTACTGATATGACAATCATGTTTATAAGTAAAAATACAGCTAAACCTAGTAGTGTAATAAGTGGTGATCCTGTAATGGTACCAAATAACTCTGGATAACTTACACTAGGTTCAATCACACGACCACCAATTGCCATTATCGAATAAATCAGCACCCAGCCTCCAACAACTGCGTAAAAAGAAAGCAATAGAAAGCAGCCGATCACTCCTAATGGTCCAGTAATTGTCCATATACTGTTTGGTGCTAGTTTTTTATAAGCAGATACAGCTTCACTTTGAGCCCCACGTCCAATAATAAATTCTGATATCAGCATAGGTAGACCTATAAGAACAGTAAACAGAATAAAGAGTAGTAAAAATGCTCCACCACCACTCGTACCTGCTACATAGGGGAATTTCCATATTGCCCCAAGTCCTATCGCTGCCCCTGCTGAGGACATGATAAAACCAAATTTTGATGACCATTTTTCTCTATTTGTATTCATTAGATCCCCCTTTATTATTATTTTATTATAACTTATGGAAAGTGGTATAGCATGAAAAATAACTTTTTATTACTATTCCCCCTTGTCCGATTCCATAATTTTCTATATAATGGAACAAACGTTCGAAATCATCTTCAAATTTTAAAGGAGTTTAATAAATAATGAGACCAAAGTTATGTAAAGAAATGAACATAGAGGATTTTAAAAATTATTATTGGCTAAAAGAAGAGCTTGCTACTTTTTGTAAAGAACTTGGTATACCATCATATGGACCAAAATTAGAACTAACGGAAAGAATTATTATGTTTCTATCAATGGGCGTCATAACTAAAGCTCCAAAGAAAAAAGCATCACAAGCAAAACAATATGATTCTCTCTCTTTAGATACGGTCATTATTCCAAATCACAGATGCAGCCAAGATATCAGAGAGTTTTTTATAAAAGAAATCGGCAAACAATTTCATTTTTCTACTTACATACAAAACTTTTTTAAAAACAATGCTGGAAAAACGTTTCAAGATGTTGTTAATGCTTGGTACGAAGAAGAAGAACGAAAAAAAGATCCTTCATTCACTAAAGAGATCTCGCCACAATTTGAATATAATCAATTCATAAGAGATTTCTATCAAGATCCGACCAATAAAGGAAAACCTCGAAAAGATGCGATAGGTGCATGGAACACCATTAAAACTCTACCGGGAGATTATAAATACAAATCTACGACACGATAGTTATAAATAAAAAAGGAGTGAAACACTTTGTCTAGTATTCACTCCTCCTTCATTTTCTTATTTCAGCTCCTCATTAACAGTTGTAAACGAATAGCCTTCTTCTAGTAATGCTTAAATGCACCGAACATTATTAACTATATCCTCATGTAATACGTCCTTTTTCCAAAGATTTATTCATTTTCATGTAGATAAGACCTTATCTATCGATATAAATCAATAAGTTTCACTTATAAAGTTTGCTTCCAGCTAATCAAGGACATCTTCCACCAACATTTTCCCTATCCCCATCATTTCTCTTAAATGTGTAAGTGGAACAATACTTAGTGGTATAGGGGCTCCCGCACGATAAGGAGTAAGTCCGGCTTTATTTGCATAATAACTTGCACGAAATAAATGATAATTACTAGTTACAACCATTACTTCCTGTGATTTCCCTGACATTAGCTTTTGACTGAAATCAGCATTTTCTTTTGTACTTGTTGCTTTATCCTCCATTATTATTACTTGCTCTGGTATACCATTAATAATAAGGTATTCCTTCATAACAAAAGCTTCCGTGTATTGCTCACCAGTATCAAGTCCACCTGACACGATTATGTTTGATTCTGGATATTTACCATGTATTTCAATTGCTTTTTGCAAACGGTTTTTTAACACAGGGGTTGGGGAACCATTTTTTACTCCAGCACCAAAAACGAGAATATAATCAACGGTTTGAGGCTCCTTTTCAATCATCCCGCTTAATAGCAATGCTTCTAAACTTGCTGCAGTAAGTAGTCCAATGGATAAAACAATAATAATTGTTCTTTTAATCTTTTTTCTTCTTTGAACATATTGTTTTAACTTCTTGAAATAAATACTTACTACTAAACAGATCATTCCAAGAAATAGAATAAACACAATTCCAATGTTTATTCTATTTGTCCATAATGATGCTAGTCCATAAATAATTAATAATGCCGAAAAAATCCAAAACAAATTTCTCATATTACCCTCACCTAATTTTAATAGAATTAACGATTATTATCTAAAATTACAATTATTACTAGTTTACCAGGAAATCTATCAAATTGTGTCATATTTTGGTAACATTTACAATGGGATTAATTGCTTATAAAAGCTATTAGAGATATAAAGATGAGAGAAAAAGTGGCTACACCTATTAGTTTAAAAACACTGAAGAATCAAACTTATTAAATCAAATAGGAAAAAGTCCTTCAACAGACAATCTATGAAGGACAATACACATTATATTTACAAATAAAATGCTCTCTACTTGAACATCCTACCTAAAAGTTACTTCTCTCAATCTTCCTAACATACATTGATAAAAATACCGTTCGACCCAAAGTAAACACAGTAAATGACAGCCATAGTTCGTGTGGAGAAATACCTTTACCATATATGATGATTACAATGACAAACGCAAGCAACGCAAAAAAGATTGAGTTTCGAACCGATTTAGCATCTGTCGCTCCTGCGAAGATCCCTTCCAATTGAAGTGCCCAAAAACCAGCGATTGGATAAATAACCATCCAAATTCCTAAATCAACAACTGCATTCTTTACTTTTTCTATCGTTGTAAAAAAATTGAAGATACCCTCATCAAACAGCAGCATAATTAACGATAATAAACAAGCTGATAAAGTTCCCCAAAATAGAGATAGTGATAACGCTCGCTTGAAAAGAGGAAACTGCTTACTACCAATGGATCTTCCGACTACAATACTAGAAGCATTTGCAAACCCTCCAAGTAAATAGGCCATCAAATAATGAATTTGCAATAAGATCGCATTAGCTGCTAATGCTGTTTCTCCCAGTCTTGCACCTATTGTTGTAAAAGTAACCGTCATTGTTAACAAGCAAATTGACCGAAGAAAAAAATCTCGATTTACTTTGAGCATTTTCACTAAAGGGGCTTTTTCAATTAAGATTCTCCATTGAATCAGTGATAAGTCAATCAACTTTGTACGAATCATAAAGAATAGACCGATAAAAATAGCACTAATTTCAGCTATAACCGTTGCATATGCTACCCCAGCCACTCCTAGACCAAACACGAGAACAAATAAGAGATCTAACACAATGTTTAGCACATTCATTGTAATTTGAGTGCTTAACGAAAGCTTTACCTTACCTAGCCCCATCAGCCATCCGATCAAAACATAATTTAAAAGGGCAAAAGGAGCTCCCCAAATTCGAATCGAAAAATAAGTAGAAACAAGGTTTCCTACTGATTCTGAGGTACCAAATAAATAGAGTGAGAGCTTTAAAATCGGAATCTGTAAAATGATAAATAACGATCCTATAAATACAGCCAAAAACATAGGACGTAAACAAGCTAGAGCCATTTCCTTAGCATCATTTGCCCCATTTGCTTGTGAGGTAAGTCCTGTTGTACTTACGCGTAAAAAACCGAGCAACCAATACATCGTATTAAATATAACAGCTCCAAGTGCTACTGCACCAATTGCTGATGCATCAGGTAATCTTCCTACAACAGCTGTATCAACAGCTCCTAATATTGGCGTAGAGATCCCTGATATTATCAGGGGAATTGCTAATGTTAAATATTCACGATGTGTAAAAATGCTTCCTTTATGTAAAGGAGCTGAAGTTAACACAGATTTCATTACTTTCTCCTTCTTAGCCAGCTTTATATAGCGGTATACCGTATAAGTTGTTTTGTATAATCATGACGTTCTTCTTTTAATACATCGTCGGAAGAAAAGCGTTCCAATAGCTTCCCTTCTTTTAAAACTACTATCTCATCACATAAAAAACGTACAGCCGTTAAATCGTGTGAAACGAATAAAAATGAAGTTTGCAATTCTTTTTTAAGAGATTTTAACAGCATTAGAATTTGAGCTTGTATGGAAACATCAAGACTTGAGGTGGGCTCATCTAATATAAGTAATCTTGGATGAAGACTAATCCCTCTAGCAATAGAAACCCGTTGCTTTTGACCACCGCTAAGCTCATGAGGATATTTAGTAAGGTGCTCTTCTTTTAATCCAACCATTTTACCAACCTTCTTGGCAATGTCAAATAAAGAAAGATTTGGGTATAAGGTATCTTTTCGATCACGGAAATTACTAATTGGTTCAACCATACTTTTCCATACTGGAAGCTTAGTATTCAATGAAGAAGAAGGATCCTGCATAATGATTTGAATATCTTTATACAACTCTCTTTTCTGCTTACCTTTTAACTTATGAATATCTTGATTTAAAAAAAGAATATGACCGGAATGGATGCTTTCCATACTTAATATACTCTTGATAAGTGTGCTTTTTCCACTCCCACTTTCCCCTACAACTCCTAACGCTGTTCCTTCACTTATAGAAAAAGAAATATTGTCAAGAGCTGGAAGTTTACCGTAGTTTTTAGATATAGACTGGACTTTTAATAGAGTCACTTGTTGTTCCCTCTCCTTCTTTCGTAGTCACAAGGTGACAAGCTACTTGATGAAGGGGTGTTCCCTTTAATGTAACATGTGAATGAAGGCAAACGGGTTCACAATAAGGACATCTTGTTGCAAATGGACAGCCTTCACGATTCACTTCACCAGGTTCTCCAGGAATAAGTTGAAGATATTCAGCATCTGCCTCAATCGTTGGAATTGTATTCAAAAGTAGTTTTGTATACGGATGTGTAGGGTTCTTTTTAATCTCATTTGTTAGACCGTATTCCATCCATTCTCCACCATACATAACAGCAAGTTGATCACAAGAGTTCATCACATGATGAAGCTGATGACTAATAAAAATAATGGCGGTATTATATTGTGTTTGCAAGTCTTTTAAAAGCTGCATAATTTGGGCAGCATTTTTAGGGTCTAATGCGGTTGTGATTTCATCACATATAAGAAGCTTCGGATTAAGAATCATGGCGGAAGCAATAACTACTCGTTGTAACTGCCCACCGCTAAGTTCAAAGTGATAAGAAGAATAAACTTTTTCAGCCGGTAGTTGTACTCTTTCTAGCATGTCTAAAATTCTTTTCTTTCTCTGTTTTTTTGATAAAGAAGTATGTGTGGCCAATTGTTCATCCATTTGAGAGCCTATTTTAAAGAAAGGAGAAAAGCCGTTTGAATAGTCTTGAGGAATATAACAAATTTCAGTCCCAATCAACTTGTTTTTTTTCTGAAAAGAAATGTATTCTCCCTCAAATAATATGGAGCCATTCATATTAAACGACATAGGAATGGAGCCTAAAATTGCCTGTGCGGTAACACTCTTTCCACTCCCACTTTCCCCGACAATGCCTACCATATCTCCAGAATGTATAGTAAACGAGAGAGATTGAATGATTGTTTGATTTGTATGTTTTACTACGATACATAATTCTTTCATCTCTAAAAGAGGGTCATTCATATAAAAGCTACCCCTTTCTGTTAGATTGAACATCTAGTTTATCTCTTAAACCATCCCCTATTAAATTAAAGGCCATAACAACAAGCATGATTGCTAGACCAGGAAAAATGATTAAAGAGGGAGATGTTTGAAAATATAATCTTCCTTCATTTAACATTGCTCCCCACTCTGGAAGTGGTGGTTGTGCTCCTAACCCGATATAGGATAGGGAGGAAATAAGAAGAATAATTTTCCCTATATCTAATGACGCTAATACAATTACTTGTGGAAGAATATGTTTGAATAAATGCAGGGTCATGATTTTCCAAACGGAGCTTCCACTAAAAACTGACATCGTAATATAGTCCTTATGCTTCTCGGTTAGGACAATACTACGTGTTAACCGGGCATAGCCTACCCACTTCACTGAAATAATGGCAATCATCACATTCCAAATTCCAGGACCAAGTAAACCTGTTATCGCAATTGCCAGTAAAAAATCTGGAAACGCAACAAACGTATCAATTACTCTCATAAATAATTGATCTATTTTTTTCCCGAAGTAGCCTGAAAGAACACCAACTGGTAAGCCAATTAATAAAGAAACAAAGATGGATAAAACAGATATCCCCAATGTGTAGATGGCACCTTCTGTTAACCTCGCTAAAATATCCCTCCCTAGTTGATCTGTTCCAAGTAAATGCTCCATACTAGGCGACTGCAATCGTTCACCAGTGCTAACTTTTAATGGATCATGTGGATTAAATAGATAAGATAAGAAAAAAAGGAGCATAATCAAGATGAGTAATAGTACACCCGTTTGAATAAATAGATTTTGCTTTTTCTTCTTTAGATGCAATACATCCGTTATCATGCTCTCTGCTCCTTTCTTCTTAATTTTGGGTCTAAAAGATAATACGATAAGTCAACAATTAAATTAATACTCATGACAAAAATGCCTGAAAGTAAAATATAAGCTTGAATTAACGGATAATCTCGATTCATGATGGCTTCAACGACCATTTTTCCTAATCCAGGCCATGAAAATAATATTTCTACAACAATTGCCCCTGCCAATAGATTACCAAGGCTCATACCAAACATCGTAACAACTGGTATCATGCTCTCACGTAAGGAGTATTTAAAAATTAAGCTTTTTTCACGGATGCCTTTCATTCTCAACGCCTTAATATAAGGCTTATTCATTGTTTCAAGCATTGCTGCTCTCAATAGCCTAGCGTAAACAGCAGACATTGCAAGTCCTAATGTAAGGGATGGGAGAATAAGGCTTTCGGCACCATTATTACCGATAAACGGAAGAACCTTCAACTTTACACTAAAGAAATAGATTAATAAAAGTCCCAGCCAAAAGCTTGGAATGGAAGCTCCGAAAAAAGCAAAAATTCGTCCAAGATGATCAATCCATTTTGATTGATAAACAGCTGAACAAACTCCTAATGGAATCGATAGTAAGATAACAACAAGCATTCCCCCTCCCATCAGTTCAAGAGAAGCTTGTAAGCGGTCCTGTATTTCACTCAAAACAGGTCGGTTTGTTAAATACGATTCCCCAAAATCTAGCTTAATCGCCTGTTTAAGCCACATTCCATATTGAACAAAGATGGGCTGATCAAAGCCCATCTCCGATCTTATTTCCTCAATTTCTGCTTCTGTAATCATCACTTCATCAATATCCAACATTGCCTTTACAGGATCCCCGGGTGCTAATTTAATGAACACAAAGCTCAAAAACGAAAGACAAAGTAATACGACAATAGTTTGTATAATTTTTGATAAAAGAAATCGAATCACGTTATTCTACATCCAATTGATTTGTTATTAAATAATATTCTTGTTTTGAAACTGAATAGTTCTTTACATCTCTATTCATCGCAACAGTGATCATTGGGTGAACAATATAAGATTGATAAATTTTTTGCTGAGTCATGTTTTCAACCTGTTTTCCAAAATCGTTTCGTTTCTCGACATCTGTTGTTTTATTTAGCTCTGTTACAATTTGATTAATTTCTGAGTCATTAATTTCACCAATATTTAGAGCACCATCAAGTGAATAGGCAGAATTCAGGAAATATCCAACATCTCCACGTGGAGCAGTTAAATTACTGTATGTTGCAATATCCCATTCCTCATTTGTTGATAAGTACTCATCAATATTTTCAACAGATTTAATGTTGATTTCAACACCTATTTCCTTTGCATTCGATTGAAGCATCTGTGCTATAAGTGGAAGCTCTGGTCTTGATTGATAGGTAATCATCTCTAGTTTCAACGGTTCTCCATTTTTCTCCATTACACCCTTATCTTCCTTATAACCAGCTTCTTCAAGCAGTTTCTTTGCATGACTAGGATCATATTTAACGGGATCTGCTTTCATGCTAAACGGAAAGTCAGGATTAAACGGCCCCCCTGCTGGTACAGCCATTCCTCCCATTAAGTCATTGGCAACTGCGTCACGATCAAATAAGGAATCCAAAGCTTGACGGACTTTTTCATCGGCACCTTCAGAGCTGTTCATGTTATAGGAAATAAAATGTGTACGTAAACTACTCACTGATTCTACTACAATATTTTCATCACTCTTTAAAGAGGTGGCTAATTCAGAAGGTAGATAATAAATGATATCCGCTTCCCCGGATTGAAGAGCCATAGCCCTTGCATTCGCATCTGAATTAAAACCAAATGTTACTTTATCAAGTTTTGGTTCTCCATTCCAATACGAAGTATTTTTAGTAAGCTCTACCTTTACCTCTGAATCAAATATATCAACAACAAAAGGTCCTGTTCCTATTGGGGCAGTTCTCAATTTCTCATCATCTTCTACCTTAACAATTGACGTATGCGGATGTGTTAATTCAGAAGGAAAAGCTGGTAGAGGTTGTGTTGTTTTAAAAATAACTGAATTTCCATCAGTTGAGACTGACTCTAGCTTTAAAGCTGTTTTCATTGATTCACTAACGTTGATTCCACGCTCAAACGATTGTTTCATAGCTTCTGCATCTAATTTTGTTCCGTCTTGAAACAGTACTCCGTCCTGAACGGTAAATGACCATGTTAATTCATCAATTGCTTTCCACTCACTTGCAAGCCAAGGTTCAAGCTCCAAATCTTCATTTAACTTGACTAAAGTTTCAGTGATTCCAGCTCGTACTGTTGTACTATTATCGTCTTTGTGTGGATCAAGAGTGCTTGTAGGAAAATTAAACAAAAAAGTTAATGATTTTTCTTCGGCTTCGTTTGCTGCTTCCTTACTATTAGTGCTTGAGTTAGAGCATGCTGACAGCATTAATACGATTCCAATAATGATAGACAAAAATGTAGTTTTCATAAAACATCTCCTCACGTTATGTACATTAAACAAAATTGTTACGATTTAATTATTAAAATAATTTTTAAGTAGATTTCTAAAGTTATATGATATAAATCGGAATTGTTACGCTTTGTATCATATATCAAATTTATACAAACTGTCAACAAAATTTAGAATTTTTTACATAAATCCTATTTTAACAGTTTTTAGCTTTACAATATAGCTTTTTTACTATCGAAATTAATTTAAGATGAAGATGAAGTTGAGGTTAATGTCATATCAGACCAAGTTATTTTAATACATTAATAATGGAAAAAGCCTGTAATCGTATTCGATTACAGGCAACTTTCATCTACTTTACTGCTCCATAAATTACATTTCGCAACCTAGGCTGATGGTAAGCTTCAAAGTTTGGTATCATTTGCTGCATATATACAGCTGATAGCTTTTCTTGAGGATCAATCAATACCCACGTACCGGCTAATCCTGACCATCCAAATTCCCCTTCCGAGCCATTGCTTCCACCTTGTGCCGAATCCATCATAGTCCGAACACCGAGTCCGTAGCCGTATCCAGCTAAATAGTCCCAATTGTATGTTGTAGCTTGTTCATCATTTAGGTGATTTTTTGTCATTAAAGAAATTGTTTTTTCTCCAATAACTTTCACTCCCTCAAATTCTCCACCGTTTGCAAGCATATGAGCAAAACGGCTGTAATCTCCTAATGTTGACAATAAACCACCACCACCAGATTCAAGCTCTGATAATGGTTCAAATTGAACGTCCATTTTTTCATTTTTAGTCAGAGTTCCATCTTCATTACGATTATAGAGTGCAGCAAATCGATGCAGTTTGTCATCAGGAATTCTAAAAAATGTATCCTTCATTCCGAGTGGAGAGAAGATTTCATCTTGGAAAAACTGTCCTAGTGTTTTTTCAGAAAGAACTTCAATTAATGCCCCTAACACATCATGACTTAGACCGTAATACCAGTGGGCTCCGGGTTGAAAGGCAAGTGGAATGGCAGCAAGTACTTCTGATAAACGGCGATTTGTTAATTTTTCACCCTTTTCTTGTAATTGCTGAAACGTTTTAGCAACATGTTTTTCGGTTTCATTTGCTTCTCCACCATACGTAAGTCCAGAAGTCATTGTAAATAAATCTTTTACTAAGATTGATCTTGATGCTGGTATTACAGTAACCTTGCCGGTATCATCTTTATGATATACCTTCATATTTTTAAATTCTGGTAAGTATTTTTCAAGTGGGTCGTTTAATAAAAAAAGACCTCGTTCATATAGCATAAGTGCTGCTGTACACGTGACAACCTTAGTCATGGAATAAATGCGAAAAATCGTATCTTCATCTATCGCAATTTCATCTTCTTTATTAGCAAAACCAACATAACCTTTATAGATTGTATTTCCTTGATGCATAACCTGAAGGGAACAGCCTGATGGGCCCTTTTCCGTAAAGTTTTTTAATAAAGGGTGCAATCTGGTATGTAATTCGTACAAGTGTTTATCTCCTCTCAACACGTTTCTCCCTCTATTTTTCTACAATTAACTAAATTTAGCAATCTATTTTATTGAAATTATGTAAATGTTTTCATAAATAAAGGGCCTTCATTGGCCCTGGACAATCCTATATGTTGGAAAATCGTTCTTTAATCATTTTCAATGCTTCTACCAATCCTGGAAGTTTATCGAAATACTCTGCTTCATTCTTTAGAAGGATTTCATTAATACGTGACTGCAAAAGCTCCTCAACCAACTCAACAGTTTGTCGATGATCCATTGTTCACACCCTTAAATGAAGTTCTTCTACTATATGCATGTGATGATGAAATGTTTCTAATTATTCTTTGTAATATTAGCACTAAGTACTTGGAAAGAGTAATTAATTTTCCTGTTATTCAGTAGCTTAAACCTCTTAATTTCTTAATAAAAAAACTGCTCAACCCTGTATGATTGAACAGTTTTTTCATTTTATTTTACCTCTACAACAAATGGAAAGATCTTCACCTCACCATTTATTTGAAACTCAGCCCATATTTTATATATTCCAGGATTGGTAAACTGTGTTTCAAACACCGGTGTGTCTCCTTCAAGTGGATGAACATGCAAGTATTGTTGTGCTTCTTCATCCAAGATAACAATATGCCCCAGTGCGCCGAGGTAGGTTTCTAAATTTGCACCATGAACATCAAATGTTAATGTAACTGGCTCATTTATCACTAATGGTGTTGTTGACAGTGACACTTTGTTGTCTTCAACTGTCTTTTCAAGTAGTGGATCAACTGTTAATGAACCATGATGATGTTCATCTTCAACAGGATTTCCTACTTTAAAGGAAATTGGTTGAACTTGATAATCTAAATTTTTGGGTTTTATATCGACAAAAGCCTTGTATATTCCTTCTTCTAGTTCGCTTTTTACTTCAAAATGACCTGGTGTGGTTTCCTCAGGGTGGAGATGGTAATACTGATCTAAATGCTCATCAACAACGATTAAATGTAAAAGCTTTTCATGATTTACCTCTAAGTTTGTTACAGGCTTACCTGTAAGATCTTTTAAGTTTAAAACCAATTTTTCATCAACTTCTTTAATGGTTACGTTAACTTCACTCTCTGTTTCTGTGTTAACTCCATGTTCATGCTCTGATTTCGAATGTTCATTTTCCGTTGAAGCATGGTTATTATATTCAGTTGTTTTTTCTGTTTTATGTTCTTCAGCATGTGTATCAACTTTTGTTTCCTCTAAAAACACCGAATCATATATATAGTAGCCAATAATAACAATACCTAGATAAATGAATGCTGAAAGGATCCATTTTTTCATTATTTGGTTCTCCTTATCACTATAGTTTTACTCTTTGTAGGCGTAACGCATTTAGAACAACGGACACTGAGCTAAATGCCATTGCTGCTCCTGCTAACCATGGGGCAAGGAAGCCTAATGCTGCTATTGGTATACCGAGTGAATTATAAGCAAATGCCCAGAATAGATTTTGTTTAATATTTCTGATTGTTTTTTTACTCATAAAGATAGCATCAGCAATGCTATTTAAATCTCCACGAATAAGTGTAATGTCCGCTGCCTCCATTGCAACATCTGTACCTGTTCCAATGGCCATTCCTATATCAGCGATCGCAAGTGCTGGTGCGTCATTGATCCCATCGCCGACCATTGCAACGATTCTTCCTTCCTTCTGCAGTTTTTTCACTTCTTCAGCTTTTCCTTCCGGCAGCACCTCTGCTACAACAGAATCAATTCCGGCTTCAGCTGCAATTGCTTTCGCTGTTCGTTCGTTATCACCAGTTATCATGACAACTTCTAAGCCCATTTCTTTTAGACGTTTTACTGCTTCTTTTGAGGTAGGTTTAATTGTATCAGCAACAGCTACTAAACCTGCATATTGATTGTTAATAGCAATAAGCATCGCCGTTTTACCGGTTTCCTCAAGATTCGCCATAGTTGATAGAGCCTGTTCAATGCTAATATTATATTTTTGCATTAATTTTCTTGTACCTGCTAATATAATTTGATTGTTTACTTTTGCTTTTATACCGTAGCCGGGTATTGCCTCAAATTCTTCAACATCAGACAGTTCAATATTCTTTTCCTTAATTCCAGTTACAATCGCCTCAGCAAGTGGGTGTTCAGATTGCTTTTCAGCCGTTCCAACTAGTTGTAAAAATTCCTCTTCATTGACATGTTTCTCAACTAAAACATCAGTTAAAATTGGTGCTCCATTTGTAACCGTTCCTGTTTTATCTAAAAGTATAGTCGTTAATCTGTGCGTCATTTCCAAGTGCTCTCCACCTTTAAATAAAACACCGATCTCTGCTGCTCTACCTGATCCAGCCATGATTGATGTTGGTGTTGCCAATCCAAGTGCACAAGGACAAGCAATAACTAGCACGGCAATTAATTTTTCAAGGGCTTCGGCAAAGTCTCCAGGTGTAATCCAGATAAACCAAACAAAAAATGTGAGAAAGGCAATTGCTACAACGATTGGGACAAAAATACCTGAGATTTGATCCGCTAAACGTTGAATTGGTGCTTTCGAACCTTGAGCCTCTTCCACCACTTTAATAATTTGTGAAAGTGCTGTGTCACGACCGACCTTCGTTGCTTTCACTTTTAAAAATCCATTTTTGTTAAGAGTTGCTCCGATGACAGAGTCACCAATTGTTTTATCAACTGGAACACTCTCACCAGTTAGCATTGATTCGTCTAGTGCCGAACGTCCTTCAATAATTTCTCCGTCAACCGGAACTTTTTCACCAGGCTTAACATACAGAATGTCACCAACTACGACGTCCTCTAGTGCAACCTCTTGTTCCACTCCATTACGGAAAACAGTCGCTGTTTTCGCTTGAAGACCCATTAGCTTTTTGATTGCTTCAGATGAACGTCCTTTTGCACGAACTTCAAACAACTTTCCTAAAATAATTAATGTAATTAAGACTGCACTTGTTTCATAATAAAGCTCGATCATATGTGCTTCACTTCCGATTGAAGCGATCGATAAATATAAACTATAAAAATAAGCAGCTGATGTTCCTAGTGCAACAAGAACATCCATGTTGGCACTTTTATTTCTTAATGCTTTATAAGCTCCTACATAAAATTGTTTTCCTACAATAAATTGAACAGGTGTTGCTAAAGCCAGCTGTACCCATGGATTCATAAACATGTCAGGTAAATAAATAAACGAGGTAAAGCTAAAGTGGCTGACCATTGCCCAAAGAAGGGGAATGGATAAGATAAGGGAAAAGAAAAACTTTCCTTGTTGAGTTTCAATTTCCTTCGCTTTTAGATTAGCAACATCTTCTTTTTGCTCACCTTTTTCACTCGCTTGATATCCAAGTTTTTCAATCTTTTCAATCATTTCTTTTGTTCCAGTTTGTGAAGGATTATAGGCAACTGTCGCACTTTCTAACGCTAAGTTGACAGTTGCATTTGTTACACCTTCAATTTTGTTTAAGCCTTTTTCAATCCTTGTTGCACAAGCAGCACAAGTCATGCCGATAATAGCTAAATCCACTTTTTCCTCAACTACCTCGTAGCCCAGGTCATTTATTTTCTTTTTAAAGTCTTCTATTCTAACAACATTAGGGTTGTATTTGATGGATGTTCTTTCAAGAGCAAAATTTACGTTGGCTTCTTCTACACCTTCTACTTTTTTTAGACCTTTTTCAATTCGAACTGCACATGAAGCACAGGTCATACCTGTAATTGGCAGAACAGCTTCTTTTATTTCCTGCGTCATATCGTCGTCCTCCTATATACCCTACAGCGGTATATTTACTTTCAAAAGGAAACGTGCAATCATAAAAAGCACGTTTCACAGTCTTTATTTTTATTTCTTTATTTCTTATACTACATCGTAACCTTGATCATCAATTGTTTCCTTTATTGTGTCTAATGAAACAACTTCTGGATTAAATTCTAATTCAACTTTTCCTTCATTTAAATGAACTTTCACCTGTGAAACACCATTTAATTTTCCAACATTTCCTTCTATAGCATTCACGCAGTGTCCACAAGACATTCCATTAACTGTTAAGATGATTTTTTGCATATTTTTTCTCTCCTCTATTATTATTTTTTCATTAATCGTTGAATGGTTATAAGCAATTCATCAACAATTTCTAAATCCCCTGCTCTAATTCTTTCTGTTACACAACTTTTTAAATGAGTTTCTAATAATACTTTGGAAAAGCTATTTAATGCGGACTGAACAGCTGAGACTTGGGTAATCACATCATCACAATAAGTATCTTTTTCAACTAATCCTTTAATACCTCGAATTTGTCCTTCAATTCTGTTCAACCTAGTAATAAGCGTTTTTTTTACTTTTTCTGAATGATGGCTTTCCCTTTCAGAATGTTGTCCGGAGCAACAAACTTCAACCTCTAACATCTCATTTTGTTCTTCACACATTAACATAACCTCCTTATAAATATAATCTACCATACCCCCCTACCCTATGTAAAGTATTTTATTGGTAAATTATTCTTTTCTTTTTAAAGAGGTACTTTAAAGAGCCTCCATACCGAGGTGTATTATAGAGGTTGCTCTTTTTATTATCTATCATATAAAGGCCTGTTTTTTATTCAAGTTTATTGTAATAGTTGAAAATCCTTAATTCAAACGATCTGTTTTTTAGCTATTCAAAAAATGAATATATCGATCTGCTGATTTTATAAAAGAATTCTTGCCGTCCTTCACGATCTTATGATCAAAAGCACCATAAATAGCTTCAAAATCATAGTTTTCTAAGCTCATTTTAATATTGTTTACCACCCTAGCTGACAACGGTATATGATTTGGAGCACTATAAATAAAGCTTAGCCAACCTTGATCAGGTACAATATAGATGCTATCACCTACGAGTAATGTACCTTTTTTATACGAACCAAGTGTCCATAGCAAAACGGAGCTACCTTCAAAATGTCCTCCTACATGGATGAGAGAAATATGTTTAGTTAATTCAAGGCTATCCCCGTTCCAGAAATGAATGAGCGAACAAGTTCTCGTTACCCAATCAAGATCTTTTTCATGGATATAGATTGGACATTGAAATGCATTCCCCCATTCAATGATCGTACTATAATAATGCGGGTGAGAAATGGCAATCCCTCGTAACCCACCAAGTTCGTTTATTTTGTTAATTGTTTTCTCATCTAGATAAGTAATACAATCCCAAAGTATATTTCCTTCATCAGTCCTAATCAAATAAGCTTTTTGACCAATACCTACTTGCGGATATGTGCGAATACTCCATAAACCTGGCTCTATTTCCACAAATTCGTTATGAAAGCCTTCTTGCTTTAGCTCCTCTAATGTTGTCCACTTTTGTCCAGTTAACGGAACGTATTGTCGTTCGTCACTACAAATTTTACATATACCTGGTGGTTGATGTGTAGCTTCATACTGTACTCCGCATGCTTTACATATATAGTGTGCCCTCATTAAATAACCCCCATTTTATTTAGTTTAATCAGGTGATTATTTTTCACTTCTTTCATAATGAGATTAAATTTATTTGCTTCCTCAAAACATGCATAATGCCCTGATTCCTCAAGAAAGTATATTTCCTTTTTTGGTGCTTTTAGAAAGTCATAATATTCCTTTAATCGATCACTAAACACAATTCTGTCATGTTTTCCTGCAATAAAATAAACAGGAACCTTCACCTCCGAAACAAGATGAAACAAGTTGATTTTAGTTAATTCATCCCAAAGATGTGTTGATGAAAAACCAAATCTTTTCATAAACGAGAGCTTTTCTTTCAAAGTTAAATGAGAACTTAAAATGTAGTGAATATTAACAGAGGAAGCTTTTAATTTATACGTAACACCATTAAATTTTGTCAGCCATGTTCGTTGCGTGACTAAATCATCTACTGAATGATAGAAACCGTTCTTTGGAGAACCAATTCGCTCTAATTGCAAAATGGCTTTTTTATGATTCTTTTCTTTAGCCATGCTTAAAGCAAATTGATATGATCTTATTTCTTCCTCATCACGTTTCACTGGCTGGTTTATTCCTACATAGGCCTCTACTAACTCAGTAAACTTTTGTACAAATAATAATCCAAGCACCGCCCCGACAGAATGTCCCATAAGGAATACTTTCTTTTGTCGAAATTGTGAAGTAAGATATTTGACGAGTTCATGGCAATCTGAAAGCAATTGTTCTATGTTCATACTCTCAGGTGTTATTTCGGAAGAATAAGATTTCCCTGATCCTCTTTGATCCCAATTTACAACAAGAAAATCATCTTCCAGATCAGCATTATAGTGCATTTGTGCTCCTGTTTGTGGGCTTCCTGGTCCTCCATGTAAAAAAAGCAAAATTGGTAGGTCTTTATGTTTTCCACGGATTGTGATCCATTGCGTTACATTACCCAACGTTAGTTTTTCTAATTTTGCAACACTGTTCTTATCAGATTGTTTATTTTTATAGGGTTTAACATATCCACCTTTTAGTTGTTGAAACACAATACTTGCCCCCTATGCTTTTTATTTTATAAACTAACGTTTGTTAGTTAAGGATTTAAAAAAATTTCTGCCAATGATGCAGTTTTTGATTAAATAAAAGGGAAGCTAATTCTCTACTTATAAGTGTTGCTCCCAGCTCTTTCATCGTAAGCATTTTATGGGATGTCATATCATTACTTATAACAACAATCGTCATATCATCATCAAGATATCTTTCAACATGAGTTGTAAAACCACCTGGGTGCGTACCTCCATGAGAAACACTTTTCCTCCCAAAAAGCTGTTTGATAAACCAACTATAACCCATCGTGATAAACCTTCCTTTGTAAGTTGGTGTTTGCATTTGTTCACTGGATTTTTTAGTTATTAAGATATTTGACTCAAGAGCTTTGTGGAACAAATGAATATCTTCTAAGGTTGAAATAGCATCACCACACGCGAATAAAAGAGTTGGACTCACATACGGCCCTGACTTTTGATTTATATAATTATTAGCTCTACCTTTTATTTCTTCATGTAAAAAGCCCGTTTGCTTCATGTTTGCTGGCTTGAAGATGTGTTCTTTTATATAGTCATGGTAGGTTACTCCAGACACTTTCTCAATAATTAGTCCTAACATAAAAAAACCAGTGTTGTTGTATGAAATTTTTTGTCCAGGTGTGAAATTTAATTTATGTTGCTGGAGTGTCTCAAGTATTTGTTTCTGAGTGTAATCTTGATCCCATTTTAATTGCTTTCTTAGCATGAGATAATTAGGAATTCCAGATGTATGGTTTAATAAATGATGTATGGTAATACCCTTATTTTTATAGAAAGGAAAGAATTCGTCGATTGGCTGATGGATAGACAATTTTCCTTTCTCGATAAGTTGGAATGTTGCAACAGCTGTTAATGGTTTGCTTAGCATGGATCCCATTGGATATTTTGTATGGATATTGTTCTCAATCTCCTTCTCTTTGTTGGATAGTCCAAATGCATCTTGGTAGATTATTTCATTTCCCTTTGAAATCGAAATAACACCAGAAAATTTGGGCCGCCTTTCCATATATGATTGAAATGTATTCATATCTATCCCCCCATTGAAAACTAACGAACGTTAGTATACAATGTCATTATATGGTTTAACTAGAAATGTTGCAACATTTTTTTCCAACTAATTTTAAGGGTGTGTAAAATGACTAAAAACACAAAGGATAAAATATTTGAAACGGCGTTAGATCTTTTTTCACAAAAAGGTTATAGTGCTGTTTCTATAAGAGAAATAACAAGAACTGTCGGTATAAAGGAAAGCTCTCTTTATAATCATTACAAAAATAAGGAGCAAATTCTTGAATCGATCCTTACTCATTTTCGCACAGATTTTTCAAAAACAATGCCTCCTCTTGAAGCATTGGATGAGATTTTAAACAATTCAACTACAGATGCTTTTTTTAAGGCAGGACACAGAAATTTTAAAACATATATGGAAAATGTTCATGCCCAGAAAATGTGGAGAGTTCTACAAGTTGAGCAATTCCGTGAACCAATGGCTCGGGACATCATCCTAAACGATTTCTTTCAATCAACAATTGATTTCCTCGAAATTGTCTTTAAAAAATTGATCAAAATGAATAGGATTAAGCCGGTTGACCCAAGATTACTTGCCGTTGAATACCAATATCCAGCATTTTCTCTCCTAGCTGAATATAACATCCTAAAGTTTGATGGTAAGGACACCACTGAAGTAGAAAGGCGCTTGGATCAGCATATTGACTTCTTTTTAGAAATGGTAAAGGTACCACAAGAGTAAAGCAAACCACTGGAACATAATGTGAAACAAGAAAAATCTGGTGGTGCCTGTGGTCAAACCCCCAATA
>NZ_NUMC01000046.1:0-3682 GCF_002577655.1 Bacillus sp. AFS040349
CATTCTACTTGACGGTCACACTACTTTATATAGAATCTGATTTTATATGGAATAATGGACGAATAGAAGTAAATAATTCATATCTATTTACCTTATATGATGGAAAACAATCACACGAGCTTATAAAGAAAAAAAATGAAGTCATTAAGGAAATAATAGATCCTAATATGACTGATTATGAAAAAGTTCTAGCTATTCACGATTATGTCGTCAAAAACACAGTGTATGATTATTCAAATAATGTCCATTGGCAATCTAATTGGGCATATGGTGCCCTTGTAAACCAGACCGCTGTTTGCGGAGGATACACGAACGCTATGTATTATTTATTAAATGAAGTTGGAATAGAGAATATTGATGTTACTGGATCGGTTCGTGGAATTGGTCATGCATGGAACAAGGTGAAACTTGATGGTGTATGGTACAATTTAGATGCTACATGGGATGATGTTTCTAAAGTTCCAGATAGTTCAGTCAGGTATGACTATTTTCTAATATCAGATAATAAATTGGCGTTAGATCACACATGGGATAAAAGAGAGTACCCTGAAAGTTACGATACTCGATATGAAAACTTAATTAAATAATACAATTGAAGCTTCCTATATCTAATAGAGAAGCTTCTTTTTATAGCTAGATAAAATTTGAGCTGTGATAATTGTACTTTGAAATAAAGTTGAGTAGAAACATTTCTTTGGATATGATTATCTAAAGGGATCTGCTAAAATTACGAGCGCATCTAAATTGATAGATAGATAAAAAAAGATAAAATTTAGGGGAAATAGGTGGTTATGTGGTAACGAAAATTAATTTAACTGAAGACATAATTGTTGCTGTTTCTAAACTGATTGATGACTCAATGTCTAATAGAAGAGATCCAAGCCATTCTGATTTAGAATTTCAAATCAAGAAATATGGACTGGAACAAGGAGATCCAAAAGCTCAAGGTCAAACAGTTGGAAAAGCTAAGAGAGTTCGATATGTACTAAATTGGGCACTAGAATTCAACATAGATTCAGGGGAAAAATTATTGGTAGCTTTATTAAATTTGGTACGTGGAGTAGGAGGTTTTAGAAAGGGATCTTCAAATTATGTTGGGGAAGAAGAAATAATAAACTTACAGCAAATATTGAAGAATAGTGGCTATTATCTGGACGACACAGGAAATATAGGACACTTAATTTTAGATAATATAACTGAGTTTGAAATGGAAGAGGCCTTATGGAATTATGTTCGTAGAGCAAAAAAGGGACAAGAAGATGCAGCCTTACTTACAGGAACAAGTAAAGATTTATTGGAGGCTGTAGCAGCACATGTTCTAGTCAAATTATGGGGTACATATCCACAAACAGTAAACTTCCCAACATTATTGGGACAAGCTTTTGTTGCTTTGGGGTTAAAAACATCATTAGAAGAAATAGACCAAGCTAATCCAGTAAAGAAAGCTAAAATAAAAATGGAAACATCTTTATATCAATTAGGTTGTTCTATAAATTTGTTACGCAATAAAACAGGTACTGGACATGGTAGACCTTTTGTCCCTGAAATCCCTCATGAAGATGCGCGTTTAGCAATTGAAGGTATGGCTATAATTTCAGAATATCTATTAAATAAAATAAAAAATGATTAATCCTTATTCAAATGTATGGGTTTATAATTTTTAATAGATTAAGCTAACGGGTTAACTGGATTTCGAACAGTAAAAATCCCCATAATTGGTAACAATCTTTTGGTATATTTAGTATAATATTTATTTCTTCATTATATAAATTAATTTTAGGAGATGGTACAATTTGATCTGTTAGTAGAATATCATTATTAATGGGGGATCATGACATGTACAGCAAGACTTTCAACAAGATAGCTTTCTTTTCGGTTCTAGTTGTATTTATTTTTAGTATTTCGGTTGAGGCTTTTGCTTTAACAGGAAATGGTACGCAAGTACAACTTAGAAATGGGCATTTAGAAGTGAAAGAAGCTTATTTCTATGATACTAGTAAAGCTTTGATTAATGAGGGACAAGTAGATGATAGTGATATAGATCAATTTAATGTAACATTAAGAATCTATGATCATAATAAATTAAAGTGGGCTGAAGCTGGGGAAAAGGTTGATATCGTATTAAAAAATGAAAATGGAACAGTCTTATTCCAAAAAACGTTCTATACTAATAGTGCAGGGTATGTATATGGACATATTTTAACAAGTGATTTGCCATCAGATTTTTATCTTGATGTATTTATAGAAGCTAAAGTTATAAAGCTTAATGGGGTTACTTCTGAAGTTATTCAATCTCCAACTTTTAGTATTGATTTATTAGAAAGTGAAGATTTATTGAAAATAATAAATGATATATCTACAGAGCTAGAAGAGGAATTTCCTAGTGAAAAAGTTTTAACAGAACAAGAAAAAATAGAACTGGTAGAAATAATTACAGATCAAGTTAATGTATTTGAAGCTGATGTGGAACAGGCAATACTTGAAGCAAAAGAAAGTGAAATAAAAGAAGTAGAATTAGAAGAAATTGAAAACTCAGTAGATTCCAGCATGATTCAAGCCGCTGTTACTTATGATACTAAGACTACCTATACTGTTGCTAAGATATACCAAACAAATTTAAGTAGTGCTAATTCTATCAAAAATTCATACAATAGTTTTGTGAAATCTCGTGGACTAATGTTTGCTAATTCATACAGACTAGGAATGTTTTACAATTTAGTTAAATCAAATGGAGCTTGGGATTTAAAACGAAAATTAGGAACAAAAAACACCTATAAATTTAAAGGTATCAATAAAACGGGAGAATACATCGGTAATCATCATTATGGTTATATGGGAAAAGCTATTGGTTTTAGTGATACAACTTTAAAAAGCGCTGCCGGAATGTATCAAATTAAATCAGGTACATCAAATTGGAAATTTATTTCTTCTTATTTCGATGATCCATCAGATCAAGCAGCTATTACTAGTGGTTACACAGACTATAATAAGGGAATACGTTTTAGAGTATTAATTGCATAAGTATATGATATGTGAAACTAATAATTATTAAGGAGTAAAAAATGAAATTTAGCAAAATATTGTTAGGAATAATTTTATCAATTATACTTTTGTTCGGCATCCTATTCCTTATCTTAGATTCATTTATTCGTGTTGAACTTGATGAACTCAATGGAACTGGTGAAATTCAGGAAACATATTTTTCTCCAAATAAAAAATATCAGGCTGATTTTTTTATAATTAATGAAGGAGGAGCAACAGAAGGATATCAAGAAAGGGTATCTATTACTTCCCTAGATGATAATCGAAAAGAATTTAATGATAAAACCATCTATTGGTTATATCCATCAAACGATAAGATATCAATAGTGTGGGAAAGTAATAATATAATAATAATAAATGGGAAAACAATAGATATTAAAGATCAGAATACTTATTATAATTGGAAAAAGGATAATAAATAAGAGTTATAAAGGAATGTATCAATTTTTTGATACATTCCTTTATTGTAAACAAGATTATGTTAACCCTACGTAATGAGAGTGTAAGCCTCAATAAACTTAACGCCAATTTAATTATAAAAGGAACATTATCAATAAAATGAACTGTTTGAAGTAGCAATACCATTGAAATCAAACTATATTTATATCTTTACCTCAACAATTGTATTTGATAAATTAGA
>NZ_NUMC01000047.1:0-41138 GCF_002577655.1 Bacillus sp. AFS040349
ACAACTTACTGTAGATAAAGTACAGATTGTTGTAAAAGCTAGATATTAAATAAGTTCATTTTAAAGAAAAAATATATTAAATTGAATATATATATTGACAAAAAGAGACTTTCTGGAATATGTAAGGTGCTTATTTAAGAAAAGATTAAGATTGTGAACATGCATAGGTAGTTACAGAAAAAATCTAAATATCGATTTACCGATCCATATTGCAAAGATAATTCAAATAAAAATAAATAGAAATCCAACAAACCAATTTTTCGACTTTCCTTTTTTCCTGATTTCTTCTGCTTTGGCTCGATTTTCATCGATAACTATTGATGGAATTAATTTTAACGCCAATGAGATTCCGAGTGGGACAAGGATCAAGTCATCAAGATAGCCGAGAACAGGTATAAAATCGGGTATTTAATCGATTGGACTAAAAGCATAAGCCACTACACAAATAGCGACTACTTTTGTAAGCCAAGAGACTCTTTGATCTTTATTTGATAAATAAATCACAAATAAATATGTTTTAATTTTTTTGCAGAGCTTTTTATTTTATTTAATATATATTGTCTTTCCATTATGTTAATAACCTCCACTTAAATGTGATTATAAATTAAAAAAGAGGTTATTGAAAAGAATTATAATGAAACAATTCAAGGAAATAGTGAAGAAGTATACTTTACAATTTAAAGCGCTTATCAAGAGTTTATCTCTTTAATATAATAATTTAATCTAATATCTACATAAAAGGTTGTTGAATATTACAATAACAAACAGATTAGTAGATAGCCCAAGAAAGCCTGTAGTAAAAATATCTTTACAAGCTTACTACAGGCTTTCTAGGTTTATTATTAAAACTCAATCTTTATTTTTTGTGAATGATGTATTTTCTTTCCTTCTTGGTCAAAAACGTCACTTGTAGTGATTTCAATCCACTCAAGATTATCAGAATTTTCGACGATAAAGCCTAGATTCCCTTTTTTGCTAGCTTTACCTTCTAGTTCACCATTCAAGTCTTCTAGGTAAACATCTTTTTCCCAATCAAATTTTTCACCAGAGCTTGTCTCTAACAAAGCAATAGGTGCGAAACTAACCTTTTCTGACGTTGTATTTTCAATTTCAACAAACACTTTAACAAAATCAAATTCCTCTTCATGTGTTAAGACATGAAAATAATCGATTAAGCTATAGTCTGGTTTTAAATGAATGAGCTTCATATCTTTTATTCGAAGCTGAACTGGACCAATCTCATTCGTTGAATTGATGTAATTAATTGCTTTTAAGCTTGCTTCACCCTTTTCATCAGAAACAGTTTGATCTAATTCTAATAACGAACGATCATCAGTTACTTGGGGATTTGAATTATAATCATTTAAATAATCAGTAGGAATATCTCCTGTTTTTGCAGGTTTAGTAGCATCGTTAGAACAACCGACTATAAATAAAGATAAAAATAATGTAAGAGCAATTGTTTTTCTCAAGAAGACCCCTCCATCCCTTAAAAAAGAAGGGATGACATTTAAATCGTCAAACCCTTCAATTTATTTTCATGAATTATTTATCGTTAATAATCGTTTTATTTTTCCCTTTTTCTAAAATATCAAAAATAATTTTTGCATGATCTGTGTTTTCAATTTGTCCTACAAAGCGGTCGGATGAAGGTCCAAATGCATAAACAGGTACGTCTTCACCAGTGTGTCCACCTGTTGTCCAGCCTGTATTAGAACGGGTGTTAAAGATATTTTCAATTGCATTATCAATACTTACTGCTTTACCCGTCGCAGCAGCGTCTTTAACAGATTGTACTTCATCAGAAGTTAATTCAAGGTCAATATAATTTGTTAACGTTTCTTCCACATCAGCGCCATTTACAATTGCTTCTGCCATAAAGTCAGGTGTGCGTTTTGCAGCTTTGATTGGCTCACCAAACCAGTTATAAATACCATTAGCACCAATTGAATATCCACCAGTAGAGTGGTCAGCAGTAGCAACAACTAATGTGTGTTTGTCCTTTTTCGCAAACTCAATCGCTGCAGCAAATGCTTTTTCAAAGTCTTCCATTTCACTCATTGCACCAACGATGTCATTATCATGTCCTGCCCAGTCAATTTGACTTCCTTCAACCATTAAGAAGAAACCATCTTCGTCTTGGTTTAAACGCTCAATTGCAGAAGTTGTCATATCTTCTAATGAAGGTATACTCTCATCGCGGTCAAGCATTTTTGGCATTCCACGATCAGAAAATAAACCAAGTACTTGTCCACTATTATCATTTTGTAATTCTTCTTTATTTGTTACATAGCTAAATCCAGCATTTTGGAATTCTTCAACAAGGTTACGATCTTCACGATCAAATAGATCTGTTCCTCCTCCTAGAAGAACGTCTACTTTGTGTTCACCATTTACTAACTCATCAAAATAATCGTCTGCGATGGCATTCATATTTTTACGGCTTTCATCATGAGATCCAAAAGATGCAGGTGTAGCATGAGTGATTTCAGATGTTGCAACTAACCCTGTTGATTTCCCTTGTTCTTTTGCAGCCTCTAACACAGTCTTTACTTCAGAACCATCATTGTCAACTGCAATTGCATTATTATAAGTTTTAATACCAGCTGACATTGCTGTTGCAGCTGATGCAGAATCAGTTACATTTTGTTCAGGATCCTCTGGATATGTCATTTGTTGGCCCACTAAATATTTGTCAAGCTCTGTACGATCAACAAATTTACTATCAGTACTATCTTTTAAATAACGGTAAGCTGAAGTATATGAAACTCCCATTCCGTCTCCAATTAAAAAGATAACATTTTTAATTTCTGCATTATTTGACTTTACTGTTTTTGCTTCAGCAGAAGAAAACGTCCCACCTAAACTTCCAAGCACAACGGTAGACATAACAGCTAATGGGAATAATTTCTTTTTAAATCTCTTATTTAACATTTGATTTTCTCCTCCTTGTTTTTGACCAACAAATGCGATTATAGGTAAGTAGTTTTAAGTGGACTTTAAGGAGATGTAATTGTATTGTAAATGAATAAAACGGGTTAATTAGTCTTATTAAATATAAAAGTATGAGAATGTGGTGCGTTTACATTGTTAATTTTATAGGTAGATGTAACTAACAGCGTGATGCCTGGTGAAATATAATGGGTTTAAAAGAAAAAATAAACAATTTTCTAGTATTTTTTTAACGGTAAGTACTTTACAATACATTTACATTGATGACGGAAAATTTACATATACCTTCCTTTTTGATCCAAACTTACCAAAAGGGAGGGATTAAGAGAGAAATGCAAATATCAGATGTAGTATCTCTTATTTACCAAAACTAACTTTATACAAAGTGACTTTATCTATGTAAAAAAAATAACTGAAAGGATTTAGGGATGTATAGATTTTGGTGTATTGATAAAAATAAAATGACGTCGGAAAACGTCATCCTACGAGTATTTAGATAGATAAAAAAAGCACATTCGTGTGCTTTTTTATTTGGCGATTCGCGGAGATTATTTTTGCAGAAACTTGGAAGAGAGAATAAGTCATCAAAAGAAGGAGTGGGATGGAGCATGAAACGTTTGAGTACGTTTATGAAAATGGAGAAAGGTTTTTTCTTAATGGTCTCTACCTAGAATTGAAGACAAGTTCTTACTCCTAAGACTGTTCCTATGTTTTCCGTCCCAATAGGCATAAAGGCTTTCCCTATAAATCATTACTCTACTCAACTAACCATGGGAAATATTCTTTGGAGCCATTATTTTTTAAATAATTTCTTTTCTAGAGTAACTTAGATACTCTTTTACATTTAAACATTTTATTATATGTTCCATTTTGCTTGCCCACCTCTATTAGACAAATAAGGAAACCAGCAAACATAGAATGCAATCCAAACTAGGATGTTGTTTTTCCTGCCATTCAATTTTTCTTCTTAACATCTTCAGAGCGCTCAACAATTTCATGACATTCCTTAAGTATTGCTAGTTAAAAGTGGAAATCTCCATGAAAATTAGAAGAGGTAACGACCATCTAAAAAAGGCTGCATGAGTTATTGACCTTTTGAAAAGTGATATGCTAGAATCATTTAAGTATCATGAAAATGATTATTATTATCAATTGGAGGATTTTAACAAGAGGTTCCTTCTAGATGGATGTTTCTTATCGAGCTAGTATGCTTTTTAATAACCTAAGAATCAAGCTCAAGTATGATTATACTAGATAAAAAATGATAAATAGCCGTAAAATATCTGGTGTAATGTTAACAATGTTGGTGTTGAAAACTAGAAAGTTTGTTAGATATAGAAACTGTTTTAGCTAACAAGATTTTCATACAAATGCATATGACAGTAAATTATTGAAAGGGTGTAAATGGATGAAAAATATAGAGAAATATAAAAATGCATTTATCAATGTACTGGACTTGAAAGAAGATGATGTAAGTGAAGATTTAGCTCTTGGGAAAACGAGGGAATGGGATTCAATTGGACATATGGCACTCATTTCTGAGATTGAGGATGTTTTTGATGTTTCAATAGATTCAGAATGGATTACAGAATTCAACTCTTACCAGTCAGGTATTGAGCTTTTGGAACGCTTAGGAGTGAACTTTATTAATGAATAGCTTTAAAAAAATGGAGGAGTTTGGGAACCGCACCGCAGTATATGCTGAACGGAAATATTCTTACTTAGAAATGTTAGAAATTGCTGACGCAATCTGTGGTGAAATAGGTGAGAGAACGCTCGTTTTTAGCTTATGTTCAAATAATAAAGAGTCTTTATTTGGCTATGTGGGTTTTATTAGAGGTGGTATTGTGCCTGTACTTTTGGATGCATCCATCCATATTGATCAGCTGAGCAAATTAATTAACCTTTATAAGCCCACCTATATTTGGGCAAGTAGCGAAAATCAAGACCTATCAAAGTTAATGGATCGTGTATTTGTGTTTGGAAATTATACATTATTTAGGTGCCGTTCATTTTACCAACATGATCTTCATGAACATCTAGCTCTTCTTTTAACAACCTCTGGTAGTACTGGGAGTCCCAAATTCGTTCGTTTAAGTTATGAAAATATTTTTAATAACGCAGAATCAATATCATCGTACCTTGAAATCAATGCAGACGATAGACCTATAACAACACTTCCGATGAATTACTCCTATGGCCTCTCTATCATAAATAGTCATTTCATATGTGGGGCTACAATAATTTTAACCGATGCATCCATCATGAAAAAGGAGTTTTGGGACTTATGTAGAGAGCAACGAGTAACAACTTTTGGAGGAGTTCCTTTCGTGTACGAGATGCTTGATAGGCTGAAGTTTGAAGAGCTGCATCTTCCGAGTTTAAAAAAACTAACTCAAGCAGGTGGAAAATTAAGCTCTAGCCTATCGTCTAAATTTGCTAAAGTATGCAATCAGAAAGGAATTCAATTTTTCACCATGTATGGTCAAACAGAAGCAACGGCGCGTATGAGCTATTTACCATGGGAAAAAAATCTTGAAAAAGTCGGAAGTATTGGTATTGCCATTCCAGGTGGAGAACTTTATCTGCAAGATGACAATGACAACAAAATAACAACGCCCAACGTTTTGGGTGAATTGATATACAAGGGAGCAAATGTTTCTTTAGGATATGCTGATTCATTATTCGACCTTTCAAAAAAAGATGAGAACAGCGGTATTTTGTATACAGGTGATAAGGCTTACTTTGATCAAGATGGATATTTTTTTATAACTGGTCGAATTAAAAGAATGATTAAACTTTATGGTAACCGTATTAGCCTTGATGAAGTTGAAGGGTTTTTAAATGAAAATGGTCATGATTGTATCTGTGATGGGACAGATGACCAAATGAATATTTACACATTAAAAGATGATTCTGTCCAAATTAAAAAAATAATCAAGGAAAAATTAAACTTAAAAGGCTTTAAGATTATGAAAATTAAAGAAATCCCACGTAATCATTTTGGGAAAATTCTCTATTCTGAGTTGCGAAAATATGGATAATTTATAGTCACCCGGATGAGGAACAGGAAAAATATGATATACATGACAAGATTATAAAACTGAGATCTGAAAACTGTATGTAAATACTAGGTGAAACAATGAAAAAAGGAATGTGAAAGTAGTAAATTTTTTGTTAGTTTCTCAAGAGTTTCATCTACATATTTTAGGGTTCCAAGTAATTGGACAATGATAGGGTTATCTCTTGCATCGCATTTGAAAATTTTTTATTAGGTGATTGGATGACTTTTATATCAATTGAGTTTCTTCTATTCTTAGCAATAATTGTATTTACTTATTATTTAATCCCCCATCGATTCAGATGGCTTCTTTTAATAATTGCAAGCTACGTTTTTTACGCAATACTGAGTGTTCAATTTATACCTTTACTACTTACTAGCACAGCCTTCACTTATTTTACTGGGATTGTAATCGAAAAACAGGAGACAAAAAAACAAAAGAAAAAAGTCATGCTAGTTGGTATTTCAGGATTATTGTTTTTTCTCGGTTGGTTTAAATATTTTAATTTTGTAAATGACTCATTTCGAGCGATAGCAAAATACATGGATTGGAATTATACCTTACCATATCAAGAAATTGTCCTGCCTTTAGCCATTTCTTTTTATACCTTTCAGGCAGTTAGTTACCTTGTAGATATCTACTATGGAAAGCAAAAGGCAGAAAAACATTACGGCTATTTCTCGGTCTATTTTGCATTTTTTCCACAATTGGTTGCTGGGCCGATTGAACGTGCTAAGAAATTGCTTCCTCAATTTAAACAAGAACAAATTTTAGACTATGAAAATTTAAATTACGGCATAAAACGAATTGCATGGGGTTTTTTTAAGAAGACCTTAATTGCCGATCGACTAGCTCCTATTGTGTCGAGTGTGTTCGATAGTCCGAACCCGACTGGGTCTCAAATTGTACTCGCTACGATTCTATTTTCGATCCAATTGTTCACTGATTTTTCAGCACTTAGTGATATAGCCATTGGTTCTGCTAGAATGCTAGGGATTAAGCTGACAGAAAACTTTAAGCAACCTCACTTTGCCGTTTCGATATCCGATTTTTGGAGTAGATGGCATATCACGCTCTCTACATGGCTAAGGGACTATATTTTTGTTCCATTATGTAAGGGGAAAAAGAAGAGAAGTGAAATTTATGTTGCCATTGTGATCACCTTCTTAGTTAGTGGAATATGGCATGGAGCTGCTTGGACGTTTGTGATCTGGGGTCTCATTCATGGATTTTATCGTGTCTTTGGAGATTATACAAAGCATTTTCGTGCACAAATCGCTTCATTTATTCGAATAGATAGAACTCCAGAGCTGCATAAATGGGTGAAAATTGCAATAACTTTCCTGCTAGTTTGCTTTTCAAGAGTATTTTTTCGAACGGATACTGTTACACAAGCATTTGAAAACGCTCAGCTTTTTCTAAAATTAAGCTCTTGGAGATTCTCGGGGATTATGAAAGCATTTGAAATTTTTTCGTTGCTAGATTTAGTGATTTTTATTTCATTTTATATTGTTGTACAATTATTTTACTATATTGAAAGAAAAAATGTTTCAGCATGGGAATTTCTATCGCAAGGCTCGGTCTATGCTAGATTTGCCTTTTATATTTTTATTATTTTTTCGGTCCTTGTTTTCGGGGCTACAGGTAAGGGGTTTATTTATGGTGGGTTTTAATCCTCCCCATACGTAAATATGATTTCGTTAGATTTTGACGCAAGAAGTCATCTTAGCAGAAGAAGCACTGTGTGGAAAGGATTTACTATGAAACGTTTTTTCATCAAGTTAACAATCATTATACTTTTTGTAATCCTATTGTTTATACCAGTCAATCAATTCGTAAAGAATTCATATGATTATAACATAGACAATGCAATACTGGCTTTTAAGGAAAATCCATATCCGGTTGATATCATCAATGTAGGTGCTTCTCATTCCATGTATGGATATTATTTTAAGCCTACTGGTTTGTCCCATCTGGATTTAGCACTTCCTGCTCAGACGATTCAGTACGATTTTAAATTGTTGAGAGAGTATGGCAAGTATCTTAAACCTGGTGGTGTAGTGATCGTTTCTATCTCTCAAATTACATTCGCAAATTTTGAAACCAAGAACATAGGAAATTATTATAGAATATTGGATCGTACCGAAATTGAACCGTTTTCTTTAATTGATTATTACAGTTACTTGTACTTACCTGGGACAAATAGTGACAGTTTTAACTCTGCACTCTCGCGTGAATTGAGAAAATACAGATGGAATTCTCATCAACCTTGGGCAAATAACGGTAAGAACTATTCAGGGAGAAAGTATGAGAGAGTAGAAGCACAATACAAGGAAGCGGTTGAAAACAATAGCATTGAACAAAATATGAAGCAGCTAAAAGAGATTGTAGATTATAGTAAAGAGAAAGGCTATCAAGTCATATTAACCATGGAGCCGGTTCATCAGTCTTATCAAGAATATTTTAATGAAGAAGTAATGAATAGACTTGTTTTCCAGTACTTAAAAGCTCTTAAATTAGATGTTCCATTTTTAAATTATATGAATGATCCTAGATTCGCAAACAACAAAGAATACTTTAGCAATGCCGATCATTTAAACAGCAAGGGAAGAAAAAAGTACTCCTGGATAGTATACAAGGATCTTAAGAAAGTAGGTTATTTACAAGGGGGTTAATTACTAATAAAAAATTATATGAAAAATGTTCAGTTCTTGTTAAAGATTTTACTAACAACAAGCAACAATTTTGCAATAATATAATTGACAACAATTATCATTGTCGCTTAAAATTACAAACGCGAGTAATTGATAATGAATATCATTATGAAATATTTAATTCATTCATAGGGGGAAGGTAAATGAAGAGATCTATGAAAGCCTTATTCGTTGCTTTAACAACATTTACAATCATTTTTATATCTGGTTGTGGGCAATCAAATGAAACTACAACTGAATTTGCTACTGGGAAAAATGGAGCTGTGAACCTTTATACAAGCAGGCATTATGATACAGACACTGCAATTTACAAAAAATTTGAAGATCAGACAGGCATTAAAGTAAATATCGTTCAAGGTAATGGCAGTGAATTAATGGAACGACTCGAGCGAGAAGGAGAAGCAACTGAAGCGGATGTGTTTTTAACATCTGATGCTGGTAATTTAGCTCGTCTGAAGGAGAAGGGGTTAACACAATCTGCTGCAAGTGAAGTATTAGAAACAAACATTCCAGAAAAACTGCGTGATACTGATAATGAATGGTTTGGGTTAACAAAGCGGGCCCGTGTAATCGTATATGCGAAGGACCGTGTAAATCCAGCGGACCTATCAACGTATGAAGCATTAACAGATGCTAAATGGCAAGGAAAAGTGCTCATTCGTTCTTCCGAGAATATATACAATCAATCTCTTCTTGCATCTTTCATTGAATTAAATGGTGAAGAAAAGGCGAAAGAATGGGCAGCTGGTGTAGTAGCTAACATGGCACGAGAGCCTAAAGGTGGAGATATCGATCAGGTGAAAGCGGTAGTTGCAGGTGAAGGAGATATTGCAATTTCCAATACCTATTATGTTGGGAGATTACTAAATTCAACGAATCCAGAAGATGTAAAGATTGCCGAGCAAGTTGGAATATTTTTCCCTAACCAAGAGACAACTGGAACACACATCAACATAAGTGGGGCTACAGTGACAAAGCATGCCAAAAACGTGGACAATGCTGTTAAGTTCCTTGAATTCTTATCAAGTGAAGAAGCACAAGCAGCATTTGCAGAAGGAAATAATGAATATCCGGTGAATGAATCTGTAGATGCTACTGAAACATTAAAGTCGTGGGGAGAGTTTAAGGAGCAGGACATTAACTTAACAATCCTAGGTGAAAACAATGCACGTGCTATTCAAATTTTCAATGAAGTTGGTTGGAAATAAAAGTTTTATAGAATGATGCCGTACTCTGAATATCGGGGTGCGGTTTATGTGTTTTAACTCTATTAATGAACAATGTTGATTTTTTGCACGATGTAGATATAGACGCTTGACTTCGATGGTCGACTCTTACGTACGATGCGGTTCAGATGAGAGCCCCTGCAAGATATAAAGAGATATGGGGGCTCAGCAACCGCCTACGGAAAGCGACCATCCTGTAACGGCGATCAACAAAGGTAGCCATGTTTTAAAGTGAAATGGAAATGATAATGAAGATTGATAAAGATCTTTGAAGGTGGGGTTAAAAATGAGGTTTGTTCAACAAGTGAAGCGACAACTTAATGTATGGGCAGTTCTTAGTTTTTTATTTATTTTATTTATTTTATTACCGAATTTTTTAATTGGCACACATTTCTTTACAACCCCCAATGAAAACTGGAATCATATAAAAGATTATTTATTAAAAGAAATCGTAATGAATACGTTATTTTTAATGAGTTTTACAGGATTTTTCACAACGATTATTGGGACGAGTTTAGCATGGATTGTCACCGCTTATCAGTTTCCTTTTCGAAAATTTTTTAGATGGGGATTAATCTTACCATTAGCCATTCCACCATTTATTGGGGCTTATACGTATCACGGAATCTTAAATTACACAGGAATTATTCAAGCCACTTTAAGAAATCAATTTGATATAAAAGTGAATCAGGACTACTTCAATATAATGACTATTCCAGGGGCTATATTTATATTCACGATGTTTTTATTCCCTTACATATTTGTTATAACAAAGAGCTTCTTTCAAAATCAATCTTCTTCTATTGTTGAAAATGCGAGACTTTTAGGTGGAGGACCATTTGAGATATTTTTCCGGGTCATCTTACCGATTTCAAGAGCTGCTATTGTTGGTGGTGTAACGATTGTCATGCTTGAGGTCATTAATGATTATGGCGTCGTTAAATATTATGGAATTCAAACATTTATCACCTCCATTTTTCAAACTTGGTTTGCAATGGATGATCTTGATTCTGCCTTCAAGTTAGCTGGAACATTGATGATTGTTGTTATAGCTGTTCTCATCTTAGAGAAATTCATAAGAGGAAGAAAAAGATTTAGTTACACTACTACAAAAATTAGACCGATACAACCTAAGGAGGTTCAAGGTCCAAAAGCTTGGTTGTTAACCTTTTACTGTTTATCTATTTTTACCTTTGCTTTTGCTATTCCATTCATACAACTCATTCATTGGATTTATATGACCTATGAAAGAATTGTATCCATGAAATTTATTGAGTTAGTAAGGAATTCTTTTTTTGCTGGATCAATCTCAGCTGTGATGGTTGTTGTGATTGGACTAATAATTGCCAACTATACTCGCATACACAAGGGGATAGTTCCGAAGTTGTTCTCAAAGATAACGGTACTAGGCTATTCTGTGCCAGGAGCTATCATTGCCATAGGAATTATTACAATTTTCATAGCTTTGGATCAATGGATCATCTCATTATTTGCATTTTTTGGTAAAAATCCTTTTATTGTTTTCCGAACAAGTATAGTGATGTTAATTTCTGCATATGTCATTCGATTTCTTACGGTTGGTTATAGTTCCATTGAAGCAGGATTTGAGAAAATTGGTACTAATTTTACCGAAGCTTCGAGAACTTTAGGAGTATCAACTGTAAAAACCTTTTTTCGTATAGATATTGTGATGGTACGAGGGGCAGTAGTGGGCGGATTTATCCTTGTCTTTGTAGATATTTTAAAAGAACTTCCCCTTACGCTATTATTACAGCCCTTTAATTTTCATACATTAGCAACGAAAGCTTTTCAGTATGCGAATGATGAAATGATGAGTGAAGCAGCCTCTGCTTCCATGATGATTATCCTCATCAGTGGAATTAGTATTTACTTCTTTCATAAAGTACTTGATAAGGAGGGACAAAACTAGTGTTTGTAGATATAAAGAACTTATCCTATACGTATAAAAATACGAATGAACCAACCATTAAGGATTTCTCCCTACAAATGAAAAAGGGAGACATCATCTCTATTCTCGGTGAAAGTGGGAGTGGGAAAAGTACAATCTTACGATTAATTGCAGGGTTAGAAATTCCAATGAGTGGATCGATAACCATGAACAATCGAAGGATTTTTGATGAACGGACGTATATACCACCTGAAAAAAGAGAAGTGGGTATGGTCTTTCAAGATTATGCACTATTTCCACATATGACAGTTGCGAATAATATAAAGTATGGCTTACGAAAGATGAATAAAAAGGAAAAAAAAGAAAGAATTGAGGAAATGCTCTCTTTAGTGAACCTATCCAAATATAAAGATCGATACCCTTTTGAGTTAAGTGGAGGGCAGCAACAACGTGTTGCACTTGCAAGAGCATTAGCACCTGCTCCCACTTTATTAGTATTCGATGAACCATTTAGCAATCTTGATACTTATCTCCAAATTAGAATAAGGGATGAGTTGAGAGAGATTTTAAAACAAACAGGGATTACATCTATTTTTGTAACTCATGATCAAGAAGATGCAAAAGTTCTTGCTGACGAAATAATTTATTTAGAAAATGGAAAAATGATATGGAAGGGCACACCAGAAGAATTATTACCCTATTCTCAAGGTAGCCAGCTTAATCATATGAAAGAGAAAGAGGTGTATAAGAGTGTGCCATAAGGTGTACTCTTTTTTTACAATGAGGAGTTTAGGATAGGAATTTATAATCCTTGCTGATTCTGACAAGCTAAGAAATTGAAGTTTATATCTTACTAAGAGTGAAGATATGAAAGATGAACTCATCTCTACTGAACACATTGTGTTAATTATAACTGCTGTTAGAGTTGGTACGCTTGCACGTTAATCTCAGGAAAAGTAGAAGATTCAATAAACCAATATTCAAATACAATAAATAGAAACGTTTAGTAAAAAAACTATAGAGTTGTCAGTAAGATCATTACTCCATTCATCATTTTATCTACTATGATAACATTTTGCTAAAGTACTCAAATGCAAAACGGTAAAACCCGGTTAACGAAGTTACAGACGAAATTTAACAAGCCCTTGATATCTCTTACTCTACGCACAAATGGTAAGAGATATTACACACCTCACCTTACGGGCGGTATGATGTGATGACCGTTCAAACCCTTGATGTATAAGGGTTCATATGCAATCTGCTAACAAAATAATATCATTAGATATGTAAAAAAGACTTCTCATTAATTGGTTAAACTTTTGAGAAGCCTTTTGCTTTTACTGACATTAGAGGTGATGTGAATCAATAATAATCACAATCACTCATCAATCTGTGATTAACTCCATACTTTATTCTTATTGCTATTTTTGTTAAATTCATGCAGGTAATGGCTTATCAACTTACCATTTCTATTTTATCGTGTTTACATTCAAGTATCCGGATAAAGCAAATGGATGCAAACCATTAGTAAATCTGAAACCATACGATAACAATAGACGAGCCACCGCGAATGGGGGAACAAGATACAGGTCCGTATAACGGAGATATAAACAACCAAAAGTTTGTTGAAAAAGATACTTTAACGTTTGATGTTAACCCAGATTTAGTAAACAGTAAAGGGAAAAAGATCATCTAGCAATCAAATTAATAGATTATAGACACAATAAACCTAATAATGAGGTGAGTAGATCATCTATTACATGATCTACTCACCTCAGGTTTTAATTAAGCGTTTAACCCAATTTACTATCTTCAACAATAAAAGCGCCATTCTTGAATAAGGATGTCGCTCTTTTTCATTTATATGGACAGATCGTGGAGCAACAGTTAAAAGATTGTGAAGAAATATAGTTAATGTTTAAGAAGGACTATCAAAATAATAAACGAAATATTATTCATATTGCTAAGATACTAAGGAGGAAGGCATTTGAAAATTGATTACTTCATTTTTAATTCAATCCCAAATAAAGATGTTTTAAATGGAATTATAGAATTGCATAAAGTTATTTTTGCGACTTCTGATGATTTGATTAACAAAATGGTAAATAAACCTAAATTATTGGTGATTATTGCAATGAATGATACCAAAGTTATTGGATATAAGATTGGATATGAACTTGATAATAATAAATATTATAGTTGGTTAGGTGGGGTGGATACTTATTACAGAAAACATGGTATTGCTTCTGAGTTAATGGAAAGACAACATCAATATTTAAAGGAAAATGGTTATAGTATTGTTCAAACAAAAACAATGAATAAATGGCGTAATATGTTAGTCTTGAATATAAAAAATGGATTTGATGTCATTGATACTTATACTGACGAAAAAGGATTACATAAAATAATTCTTGAAAAGAAATTAATCAACTAACAGTGTTCTTTAGTTACAGTACGATCTTCCACAATCAAAGCGCTTATCTTGAATAAAGATAAGTATGCCATGTTAAGGGCTAGTTTAAGATTAATTAGAAAGAAATGGAGATTGTGAAGGAATGTGGCTTGAATTGTGCTAGAGTATAGGAAGACACTAGGCCTTGTGCTTTCATTATTCGTCCGATTCGACGTCTAGAAACAACCTTCCCACGTTTTGCTAGTTCCTTTTTAATTTTACGAGTCCCATAGTTTTGAAAACTCTCGTGAAAAATCTCAACAATATCTGAACTGAAGTCATCTTCAGCCTGACGCTCTTTTGCTTCATAGTAATAAGTACTTCTAGGTATTTGTAGGGCTTTGCACATTGCTGATATCGAGTATTTGTGCTGGTTATTCTTAATCACATTTACTGTCGTCCTAGTATCAGCGCGGCTTGCTTTAAAATGTCATTCTCCATTTCTAATTGCTTATTTCGCTTTCTAAGTTCAGCTAGTTCCTTTTGTTCAGCTGTTAAATTGTCCTTTGACATCCTCACTTTGATATAACAACTTCGCCTTTAACACCGACCCACAAAAGTTATTTCCCCGTTGGCGTATCGTCATCTATATCAATAATCGGTTCGTAAAGCTATGCATTCCAAGTTCAACGGTTGCTGTACTCTCCTTCAACATTTCTACAATTTCATTGCTGCTTTCCCACGTAGCATCTTCTGTGAATAAAGATGAAAGTTCTTTAAAATAGATTTCCTTGCAATACCACCCCTTATCTACATAGTGTCCGTAAGTTGCTTGTATTTTCCAAATGGCCTCGATGTCTTCAAGTTGCTGAATACGTTGATTCATTTGTTTTATTTTCTAACATGTGATTCTCTCCACTTCGTATAGTCATATAAGATGACTAACCTTCATGACCATTTATTTCTAATTATTAAAATTAACTATTTTAAAATTTAAACGAAGGTAAAGTTAACTCATGAAAGTGAGTGAATAAAAACTGACTCTCTAAATGACCGTGGTATAATTCAAGTGCTGTCATTGCCTCGCTTTCTATTGCCTTAATTCTACTGATTTCATAAAGAATATCGGCTTTTAAAAGACCTTCATAGTCATTTTCCAAAAGATCCAAAGCATTGTAAAATAGAGAAAGAGCTTTATTGGTATCATTCAATAGGTTTTTATAAAATTTTCCTTCTAAGTAAAAGTTTCTAGAGCGAATTATTTTACAGTCTATATCAATAAGAATAGTTTTTGATTTATTAATTAATTTTTTGATAAATTGAATATCAGGGCTGTTTTCTAATAAAACATAGATTCCTAATTGGTATATAGATAAACTAGTTTCTTTAAATTCATCCATTTGAAAAACCATTTCAGCATCAATCCAAAATATTTCTTTTAATTTAGTAACTAATTCTGCTCCTGGATAAGAAGTCATAATAGTATAAATAGTTAAAGCCCAGCCTCTAAAAATTCCCTCTTTATCGTTTTTTAGATGAAGTTTTTCTCTTAATAAGAGCAATTCTTCTCTAATATCCCCAATTTTTATATTCTCTAGATATCTAATAAGTAAATTAATATATTCTGTTTCAAGAGGATAAATTAAGTGATGATGGACATTATTTATACTCTTTAGAGCTTTTGAATAGGATCCAATATAGAGATAAAGGATAGATAGATTAAAATATATGTTATCTCTTTCTTCCTTTGTAATGGTAGGACTTTCATTTGAGAGAGCCAAAGCTCTGTCAAGAAAGTTTAAACTCTTAGATATCCTTTTTTCATCAAACCAAATACTTGCGATCGCATTATATGCTTTTAATTTCAAGCGTAAATTGTAATTATTGTTTTCTTCCAAATTAATTACTTTTAATAAGTATTCTTCTGCTTTTTTATTATTATTTTTTCTTAAATTATAGATTCCATTAAGGAATTGATAATCAATATCTCTACTTTTAATTTGATATGTATCAATTTTGATCTTAAAAGTTGAGAGTTCTTTTTCTACATAATGCCATTGTTTTAGACCAATTAAATCTTTAATTTTTTGTATTTGATAGTCAATTTCTCTTAACCTTTCATGAATGTTCGGATCAGAAAAGTAACTGATGGGTGTATTTAGTTTTTCACTAAACTGCTTTAAGTCCTGATTAGATACAGGAATATTCCCGTTTTCTATATTACTTAACTTGCCAACAGAACAAATTCCCTTAGCTAATTCTCCTAAGGTCATACCTATTTCTTTTCTTTTTGCTCTTATTCTTTCTCCGATGTTGTTATGTCTAGGTATTTGATTGCTCATATAAATTCTCCTTTTTCATTTCCTGATCAAAGTAAATATCATTACTATTTTACTATGTCTATGATAATAATCGTAATCTTAGTGTGTTTTTGCGTTAAGAATTACTCTATTTATAAGAATAAATGAATTTTTTTGTATTTTTTTACAAAAATATCATTGAAATTTTATTTGTTGGTGCTATAATTTAATCTATAATTCAAAGAGGTAGTTCGAAAGTCACTTTAATTGTAAGGTCTAATGTCTGATGTAGAGCAGTGAACCTGTCGCTTATTAACATTGACTTTACTTATTATTAAGGAGAATTAGGAATTTTAGTAGCGTACCTGCTAAAACACTAAAACACTTCCTTTCTAGAACGGGATACGTCTAGTAAGAAAGTGTTTTTTTTGTTGGGATCTTAATTATCAGAAGACAGAAGACTTATTGAGCTTGTATTGTAAGCACTTATAAAAGACGGAAAGAGGGAAAGGCATGTTTAAGAGGATGAAATTGAAGTTAAAATTAGGGGCTAAAATAAACCTTATTGTTTTCGGTATTGTCCTGTTACTTTCTATTGTTATAGGCGTTGTAGTTGTTCGGGAAGTTACAGATGGTATAAAAACATTTGCAATTGAAAAAGCAAAAGGGGACCTTGCTTTAAGTGAACGTTATATTAACAACAAGTATCCAGGTGAGTGGCATATTGATAACGGAAAATTATTTAAAGGTGATGTTTCATTCAATGATAACTATGAAGCCGTTGATAAAATAGGGCAAGATACTGGGGATACTGTAACAATATTCCAAGGAGATACACGAATCGCAACTAATGTGAAAGTTAATGGAGATAGAGCTGTTGGTACAAAAGTGTCACATCAAGTTGCAGATGCTGTGCTAAAAGAAGGCAATAACTATTATGGTCAAGCAACTGTGGCTGGGAAAACCTATCAAACCGCTTATATGCCAATTAAAGATAAAAATGGAGTGGCAATTGGTATTCTCTATGTAGGAGCGCCACAAACAATTATAGATGATATATTGTCCTCGTTTTTAACAATATTTCTAATTTTAGTGATTTCCATCATTTTAATTGCTACTTTCATTGTTTTATGGTTTACACGAGGATTAACAAAACGACTTACTACTATTTCAACAGCATTAGAAAATGCAGGTTACGGTGACTTTACTACAACTATTATTGATGAAACTGGTGATGAACTAAGTGATCTTTCAAAAAGTTTTAATAATATGAAGGAAAACCTAAGTCATTTGATCCAAAATGTTATGAAATCTTCAGAACTAGTTGCTTCTTCTTCAGAGGAATTAACTGCTGGAGCTGAACAAACTAGTAAGGCCACAGAACATATTACAGATGCAATCCAACAAATTGCAAATGGATCAGAATCTCAAACACAAAGTGTTGAAGAAAGTGCTCGCGCTCTTGAGGAATTATCCATAGGGATTGCAAACATTGCTGATAGTTCTTCATTACTGGCAGAGTCTGGCGTGGAAGCTAGTGATCGTGCAAAACAAGGTGGAGTATATGTTCAAGAAACCGCTGAACAAATGAACACTATCCATTCTTCAGTTAATGAAACCAGTCATGTTATTAAATTGTTGGATGAAAGATCAAAGCAAATTGGTGATATTACGAATGCAATAACAGATATAGCTAATCAGACAAACCTATTAGCCTTAAACGCTACAATTGAAGCGGCACGTGCAGGGGAACATGGAAAGGGATTTGCTGTAGTGGCTGATGAAGTTAGAAAACTAGCTGAACAGTCTCAAAGTTCATCTAAACAAATCTCTGAATTAATTGTACAAATACAGAATGATATGACTCATTCTAACAACTCAATGGAGCAAGTCAAACAAGAAGTACAAAATGGATTAGGTATTGTTTCTAAGACACAATCAAGTTTCGATGGAATTTTAAAATCAATGGATGCAATGGGGAAACAGGTTGATGAAATGGCTGCAACTGCTCAACAAATGTCAGCTAGTACACAAGAAGTATCTGCAACTGTAACAGGCATAACAACTATTTCAAGAGATTCCTCTATGCACAGCCAAAGTGTAGCTGCATCCGCAGAAGAACAATTAGCTTCAGTGGAGGAAATATCTGATTCTGCTACAAGCTTATCAAAAATAGCAACTGAATTAAAAAATACTGTAAGCAAATTCAAAATTAGAACAGGTTAAATATAGCAACTTAAGAAATGGATTAACTTTAAAATAAAGAGGGGCAAGGAAGAATATCCCTCATAGTCTATATTCGTGTTTAATATGAGGGTAATTCTTTAATAACTATCGATGATTTTGAAGTGCAAGACTAAAAATTCCCTTGATCAGATGGAATAACACTATTTGATAAAGCTGTTAATTGCTAAATGATAATTTTTTAGTATACAGATAGTTTATTAACTATGGAGGTTAATAAAAGAGATGAAAATGAGAACCTATAAACATTGGACAACAAAAGAAGATTTTAAATTAATCAATTTACGAAATAAAGGTAAAAAGTATAGAGAAATAGCTGATATTTTGGATAGGTCTCCTTTAAGTGTTGAAAAAAGGTACAGAAAAATTAAATATCTAGACATGTATGCTGTTTCACACTAAAAGGAGAATTGATATGGAGAATACTAAGGAACAACTGTCAAACAACATAGAATTAGTACGAGAAGAAATGATACAAGCTGTTGTAAAATATGGCTTACAAAATGAAAGAACAGTAAAGCTTAGTCAAAAATTAGATAGATTGATTGTTGCATTTCAAAAAAGTACATTAAAAAGTTCTTGTGACAACAGTGTTTGTCTTAGGAAGTCTAAATTAGGGTGAGGATTTATATTCTTGCTCTTTTTTATATATTTTTCTAAAGAGAGCGAAGCGTGTATACCATTGGTGTATAAAATGCACCAAATGTTGAGTGGCGATAAAGTTGTTTTAATTCTATAAATTCGTTTAAAAATAATACAGTTGTTTAAAATACTCCATTCAAACTATTGAAAAAACAGGCATTAATGTTGGGAAATTAAATTATATATACAAACGTTCTTTGTAAGGGAAGCTTAATTCCTTAATAACTTTAGTGAAACAATGTGTACTCGTTTTGCTAATACCATTAGACTAATGAAATTATGTAAGACCAAACAACTACTTACGAGTTAATTAATGATAAAGGGTTTTTATGGTGGTAATATATACCTAATAATAAATTATGATTGATAAATCGGATTTTGAAGTGGGTCAAGAGTAAAAGTAACCTTGATAGATAAAACAGTGGAAAATCATTGGGACCCAAATGGCTTTAAAGTCAAAGAGATAGATATTATTAATTAATCCCTTTTTTTCTTGAACGGGTGCTTTAATATAATAATGATCTTCCGCAATCGAAGCGCGAATGTGTAACATTCGTGTCTTTTTTATGTAAAAGGCCATATAGTTGAATAAAGGGATTTAGTAAAAAACTTTTTTGTCACGTAATTTTTGGTTCCATCATGCGTGCGTCCTCAAATCAAAATTCATGTGTTTGTATCTATAATAAGATGAATGGGCTGTCTCAGCTTATTTTATTTCTGCATTATTTTGGATGGCACGCCTAATAGCTTCCTGAATACTGAATGTCTCTGCTTACTCCTCCTCTTCATAAGGAACAAGCCAGTCACGTGCATAAAATTGAAAGTCCATTAAGGTTTTCCCGACTTATAATCGTTCACCCAAAGGTGAGCCTGTAATGTATATCTAAACAAATCCTTCGTATTCCAAAAGTATACTCCCTACACAGTTTGTACATGTTAAGAGTAATACAAGGGAGGGATTTCAGTTGGAATGGATTTTTGGTCTATATCTATTAAATGCACTCTTTATGTTATTTATAGCAATTTGGGAAGTTCGTCGGCCTGCCAAGGCTTTGAATTGGATAATAATCGTCCTTATTTTACCTGTCATTGGTTTCTGGCTATATCTTAGCATATCAAATCCTAAGCTTATTCATCGGAAAAGATTGACCTCTTCTCAAAATGAGTCTGACAAATTACCTGATACATATAGTGATTCAGCATCGGTAATCGCCGATGCTTTACGACATTTCACTGTACATGGGCTTCAAGTCGGCCAAGTCCAAGTACTTAACAATGGAATAGCAAAATATGAACAACTCATCGAATCCCTACAAAAAGCCCAAAAAACCATTGATATGGAATATTTCATCTATCGGAATGACCAAATTGGTAATCGTATCACAGAATTGCTGATCGAAAAAGCAGTAAACGGAGTCCGGGTTCGTTTTATGAGAGATGGTTGGGGGAGTAAAAAATTTCCTCGTCAAAAAATCCTTCAGATGGTGGAAGCAGGGATAGAATGCCGGACCATATTTCCATTACGCTTTCCCTGGATTTTGTCAAATTGGAATTATAGGGATCATTGTAAGATTGTCACCGTCGACGGAAAGAAAGCCTTTACTGGTGGCATGAACGTAGGATATGAATATACAGGATTGAAGCCTGACGTTGGCTTCTGGCGGGATACTCATTTGCAAATCATAGGAGAAGCATCAGTCGATTTGCAGACTGTCTTTGACGTTCATTGGAATATCGCTGTGCCGGACCGGATAAAGTCGAAAACAAATCAGAAAACAAAATCTGAGGAAACGAAAATTAATCCAATCGGCAGAGTAGATTTTTCCAGATGGTCAGCTGAATGGGGATCAGAGTTGAGCACCTTAGATGGTAATGAGATGGACATATCCCCAAGGACAGGGACATTACAAAAAGCGTACATCCATACGTTAGAAGGAAACCCTGGAATTCCTACCCCAGTTATTCGGCAAGCTTACTTTATATGCATAACACAGGCGATCAAGACTATCGATATAACAACACCCTACTTTGTACCGGAAACGGATATTATCATGGCATTAAAGATAGCTGTGGCTCGTGGTGTGCGCGTAAGATTACTGGTTCCTCGCCATGTTGATCAAAAAATCGTGGGCTTTGCAAGTCGTACCTATTACGGAGAACTTATAGAAGCTGGAGTCCATATCTATCAGTACGACAAAGGGATGTTGCATGCGAAGCTGATGATCATTGATGAGGAAATTGCAGAAGTAGGCTCAGTAAACTATGATTTGAGAAGTTTTCGTCTGAATTATGAGGTGTGTCAAGTCTTGTACAGTGCTGATGTGGCGAGGGAACTTACACAGCAATTCGAGCGTGATCTTACTGATTCTTTCCCCTTAAGAATCGAAGACTTGCTACAACGATCCTTGACCGAGCGCATTGTTGAACAGGGTGCTCGTCTGCTTTCTCCATTATTATAAGTTGAAATATCCTTTTTTTATTGTTCTATCTTAAATCTAGATTTTAAAAATTTTGTTGCTGTAAAATGCTTCTGATTTATTTGAAAAAATCAAAACATGTTAGAAGTAATTCTAACCCGTTCGGTTGAGAGGGAGAAAAAACATTTGCAGTTGTTTTTGCAGGTGAAAAAACAACGCCTTTTGCAGGCTGTTTTGAAGTGGAAAATGAATGCGAAATTGTACAAAAAAGAGGCGCTGCCATATGATTGCAGTGCCTCTTTTTAATGGGTTATTCAATTAAAGCCCCGTTAGAAAAATATAAACATACAAGAACTGGTAGTCCCATAATAAAAACAGCTATTTATAAAATCAATGTGGTTGATATCTTCATCAAAACACTTCTCATTATTTTTTCAAAATGTTAATCGTTTTTTGGTTGCTCATCCAAGACGTTCTTTAAAGGTTTTTGAAGAACGTTCACAAAAGCTACGAAGACGCTTGTTGCTAAAATACCCATTAGACCTAGTGATATCGGACCTGCGGGGTCATCACCTGTGAATTGAGCAAGCACCCTTAAATAAACTATTGCTATTAAAATGAAGAAAATGAAAGTAAAAGCACATTTTTTTATTACCTTCAAAGATTGAAGAGATAACTCAGAGCAAGCATTGTTCTTTTCGATATAGGTTAAAAGTTTAAATACTTGTTACAACACTACAGACAACGTTATACATATTCCATATGCACATGCCAAAAGTGGATATAGCGAATAATCACCCGGTCGCTCTATCGCATCTCTTCTGGCTGCTCCAGGCAACCAATATATACACAACGCCAGCACCGCAATTCCAATAAGAAAAGCAATGACCTTTAAGAAAAAAGTTGAACCTAGTTTAGCTTTCATTTAAAGCACCCCGCTGATTTAGTGATAAAATCACTTTAACATAGGATTTATTGATTTACAATAAATATTTTTTGTATTCCGTTATATTGTTATTGTTATAATTTGATTCCGATGATGAAAATATTGAGGCTTTCTCATTTCAAAGAAACACCCCTTTAAAAAGTTAAAATTATAACTCCTACCGCTTACCTGCCTTTAATGAAACATCACGGGCATTTAATTATTCAGAATAGCCTGTAAACACCAACTTATCATAAGCCGAATGCAATAACGACTCTTCCGGCTAATTTGCAAACCAAATGCAGCCCAATTTGCTACAGCACGTAAATTTATGGGGTAGAGTAAATTGGCCTGCAAATTAGTACGCAAAATCATGTGAAAAAAACCAAAACCATTGGTATGTCAATAAAAAAAGCGATACAAAATGCTATGCAAATTGTACCGCAAATCACCTTGCAATTTATTGGTTTCTCCCTCTCATCCGAACGGGTTAGAAGTAATTCTAGCATGGGTTTTTTCTTACGATGGAAATTTATTACTAAAAAAAGGTAATACTAAAAAGGTAAGTCAAAAAGTTTGAATTCAAAAATATCTGTTACCTTTTAATTTTAAAATAGGGGTGATATCAATAGATAATATATTTGAAAATTTTAATGAAATACGTTTTTTAGAAGATAAACTGTACCTTTTAGAATTAAATGATTGGCTAAAGAATGAGTTTTTAACTTGGGAATGGTGGATATTAGTCTGTTTTTTAGTTGTACCTTGGGTAATATGGGCTAAACTTGTTAAGCGAGACAAGATTTTAGAAATTTTGTTGTTTGGTACCATAATTATTATAACAACAACCTTATTAGATGTAGTTGGTTTACAATATAGGTTTTGGGATTATCCAATTGCATTCCTACCTATTATTCCTAGGGCCTTTCCTTTTGATTTTTCAATGATACCTGTAGCTTACATGTTATTATATCAATATTTTAGAACATGGAAATTTTTTATAACCTCCTTAATCATTATGGCACTAACATACGCCTTTATTGGTGAACCTTTTTGCGAGTGGGTAAAACTTGTTTATTATTTAGAGTGGAGATACAGTTATTCATTCATATATTACATCATCGTTGGAATTGGAATTCGAGCTTTAATACAAAAACTATCTCAAACTCAAGATCTTACAATTAAGTAAAATTTATATTGGAGGAAAAAAACTTTGGAAGAAGTTAATATTGGTTTACTCACGATTAAAACCATCGTAGGTTTTGTCACCTTATTTTTTATCATTATCGTAACAGGAAGAACATCCATCTATCAGTTAACCCCGTTTCACTTAGTTTTTGTGTTAGTACTTGGAGATTTTTTAGGGAATACCATTTATGAAGATAAGGTAAGGACTTTTCATTTTTTATATGCCATCGGATTGTGGACGCTTCTTATGTTGGGAATAGAGTTTTTGACTCTAAAAAATAAATCGACACGTTCTCTCTTATTAGGCGATCCTAACATCATCATTCGAGAAGGTGTTATGGACAGAAAGTTACTTACAAAGAACAAATTGGATGTAAATCAAGTATTGAGTATACTTCGACAAAATAATGTTTTTTCAGTTCGCGAAGTCAAATACGGTATATTGGAAGCTAATGGACAAATAAGTATATTATTAAAATCCAAGTATCAAAAACTTGATAAGCAAGATCTCAATCTTCCAGAAAGTCCAGTAGAACTTCCAATATCGTTAATTATAGATGGGGAAATTTTATCAGATAATTTACATGAACTTGGACTTGATCAACAGTGGTTAGATAACCAATTAACTATCAATGGATATGATAATATAAAGCGTATACTTTACGCAGATTGGCGAGAAAGTGATGGCATACATATAAGTCCCAAATAAAATTTGTTAGGATAGGAGCATATCAATTTTCTTGGTGAATATAATGTGTATTTAATAATAAGATGGCCAGAGAATCCGTTTTAAGATTTTATCTGATAAGGTGTTTGTTACTTTGGTCTTCCACAATCGGGAGCAATAGTTAAAAATAAGATCATTAAGGCGATCTTATTTTTTTGTGCTAAAAAACATATAGTGTAACAGGGGTATATTGATTATTATGGTAAAATTAATATATGCAAGGGGAGGATTCTTTGAAAAGGTTTATTTATATCATTACCTGTGTTTGTTTTATAGCAGCATGTGCGTCAGAACATTAACTTTAAATGATTTTTACCAGAGAGACATTGAAGATGTAACAAAATAGAAATTATTGATGGAAGCACTGGAGATAAAAAAGTTGTAAATGATAAACAGATTATAGATGACCTTTTATATCAAAAAAAGAAATAAAGTTCATTGATTTGTGATATATTGAAACAATTATTATTTAAAAACGTATTAAGTTGTAATAGGTGCATTAAAAAGAAAAATTTAGATGAAGTTTAATGGAGTTGTTTTTGTTCAAGAATACAGTCACTCCCTAACCTTTTGACTTAAATGAATGTAAAAAACAGATCGCGAAAGTAATACACTCCTTCTACACTACAATAAACCAATTTGTGTGTAAAAAGTTCTGTTTAAATTTGAATAGGTGTTCTTAAAAATGAATCAAAAAGTACACTTTAATTAATATGTAAAATTTATATAGGTAACTGCAATTTTCTAAGATCCACTCATATACATATAAATGATGTCAATATGGGGGAGAGATATGTTTGAAATATGATATTACAAGAGATTTTATAAGCCATGGTAATTTGCGCTCTGGTGAAAAGATAAACGATGTTAAGTTTATAGTGAGTCATGACACTGGAAATCCTGGTGCAAGTGCTTATGCAAATCGAAATTATTTCGACAGAATTCAACCGTCTGCAACTGCTCACACGTTTATCGATGATAAGTACATCTTAGAGATAATTCCTACAGATGAAAAGGCATGGCATGTTCTATATGGAGTAGAGAAAGATGATTCATTATAGGGTGAGGACGAAAATGATGCTGCAATTGGAGTTGAACTAACATATAGAGGGGACATAGCCTTTTGGGAGGCTTACAGGAGATATGTGTGGTACCCATGCCTACTTAGTTGATAAATACAACCTTAATCCTAGAACAGACATCATTGCTCACAGTTCATTAGACCCCTCAAGAAGAACAGATTCGCAAAATGCTCTTAATAGGTACGGAATCTCATGGGATCAATTTATTGATGATGTGGTACAGGCGACTGAGAAGTATTTTAAAGTAAAGATATTCCTGAACGTGTTGTTAAGGGGGAATCTGTCGAATTACCATTAAATATAGGTGATGAGGGTCCTTTTGTTAGAGACATACAAAAGGATCTAATTAAAGCTAGAATTGGTTTCTAATGTACGGCGCAGATGGCATATATGGATCAGAAACTAAACGAGCAGTAATGAGGTTTCAGAAAAAAATATGATTTGCTTCTCGATGGACTTGTTGGACCAAATACATTAAATAAGTTAAAAGAGGTAACTTCATCAAGTCGAAGTATAAATGACTTTCCTTTACCAAATGGTATTTTATCAAGGGGAGATGAAGGGCCTAAGGTGGAGTAATTACAAAGAGCTTTAAAAGAAATAAATTTTGATCCAAAATACATTGATGGAATTTACAGACCTTTAACTGAAGATTCCGTAAGAAGATTTCAATCAATGTATGCTGCTTTAGCAAACGACGGTATTTATGGTTCAAATACGCGACAGTATATAGAAATGGAACTGGAGGGAAATGGTTAAATAATATCTAATCTAATATCTAAAAATGCCAAGAAGAGGATTCTCTTGTTGGCATTTTTACCGTAACGAGTGTGAGGATAAACCATATTGTATAATGAAAACTTTTTTAGGAGGTGGGGATAATTAAAAACTTGATACCTATAACCTTAATTTTTATTTGTTCAGACTGTGCATGGTTTATTCCATCAGACCAAATTCATAGTCAGATTCCCTCTTTAGAGGTTTTCGGAAAAATGGGAACTGTGTTATCTGCTATGTTATTCTTTATAATATGTGCAATTAAACTGTTATTTACAGTCTCAAAATAGTAGATCATTGGTCTATTTTAACTCAAAGTTTTAAAGTTAGCCATTAAAGACTTATGATTAATTATAAATTTGGTAGGGCTATATATTTAAATCTTAAATTTATTATTACTAATTTTTTAATGATGGGTCCTTGAATACTTAGAGGAACCGAGACGACACAATAAAGGTTTTCTGATCAATCATCAATTAAGGTGAACTAAGTTTTATATCGTCCTCTTAGCTAGAGTAAGCTAAAAGGACGATAACAAATTATCGATATAAATTACAATGTAATCTCAGTAGAAAAAGATTTAACCCAATAAAAAACTCAAGTTATTTGATTTGAATTGTATAGCTTTTATTAAATGCCACGTTATTGAATATCAGGTAATAACCTGTCAGCAAGCTTTCTTTTTTAATACCTATAAACACTATAGCATGTATTAGCCTGTGGCTCATAATAACAATGTTGTTTATATTGTCCCGCAAATGGTTGATTATACCATGTAGGTGGACACGAACCATACGGATTAAAATACCAAAGAGCATACTTAGAAGGATGTTGTCTCCAATACTTTATTACTTCTCGAGCCAATTTTCTTTCTACATTTCTTGCTGGTCTGTAAAATAAACTACCTTTTTGTACTGCTTCAAAAGAGTAATTTCCACCTTGAACCTGAAAAATCACATCTCGTATGGTTCTTACATCCTTAAAATCTAAACAATCAGCTACTGCTCGATTCACAATGACATTCCCAACCATGAGCATTCCTAGTCGCCCTTCACCGACGGCCTCTGCATGTATCATCCTAGCTATTAAATCAACGTCATTGTTGGTATGTTTTACTCTTGTCACTTATAATCACCTCTACCAATAATTGTATTAAAAACAGTCTGCAAAAATGTCAAGTGATTACATTAGGGGAGTCTATCAGTATTAGGATCCTCATGCGTTATTGTAAGTTATGACACTATTAATGACTGCTTTCCTTTTGAATAAAAAATATATTAGTACATAAAATATTTCTACAGACGGAATGGATGTGGTAGTATGCCTGAGCTTGATTTAAATATTGAAGGGCGTAAACCTCGCAAACGTGATGGCTCGTCAAAATTTTGTGGCATTAGTCTCAAATAGGTTTTCGTTTTAATCGCAATAGACCGTCAAAAGGCAACATATTTTCTATGTGTACTTGGTAGAGGCAGAATTGTTAAAACTCAATTAGATAAGGCTGTTGGTTCTAAACTATCATAGGACAACACTCATTGTACCGATGCTTGGAGAGCTTTTTCTACTATGAAACAGCAAAGAGCATTAACGCTTTAAGTCAGTAGATGGTACAGAACGTGTAAAAGGATTGTATCATATCCAAACCGTCAATAACTATCACAGCGGTTTAAAAGTTGGCAGCAATGTTTTAATGGTGTGGCAACAAAATTCCTTGACCATTATTTGATTAAATATAGAACGTTTTAGACTTGACACCTGAAGGTGCATGGATGGTGTATCTTGCTGGTGTAATTTTAATACCTCTTTCCCTTTTGTTAAAGAAACACCTTTCTTGGAAAGAATGGTATACAACTTTTGGTGTAGTAGGATTCCTTGCTTGGTTAGGAAACATTGTCTCTTTTATTCAACTGGACGTACTTGATTCAGGAAAACCCTCAATAGGTAGTATTCCAGATACAATAATGTTTGCCATTGCGCCTGCATGTATTAGTGTAATTTATTGTAATTATTATACTTCTTCTAATTCAAAATGGGTTGTTGCAACCATATTCACTGTCGGTTCTTTGATTACCGAGTATCTTTTAGTCAAACGTTGGTTTCCTAAAACAAAAGGGTTGGGAAATTTGGTATTCAACGCCTTTTTATGTAATAATGTTTTTTCTTTTTCTTCCATGGCACATTAAATTTATTAAGGATAAAAAGGTTCCTATATTGAACAAGAAGAAATAATATAAAGTCATTTGCTGCGCAGTCAACCATGTATTTTAAAACCCGAGATACACCACAGAGAATGAAAATAAGTATACATAGTCCATACTGATTCTACGGCTGGCTGAGGAAGGTCGATGTACTGTGGGCGATTGAGCCCTTTGCGCAGTCTGACTCCTTCGACCAAGGTGCACCACTTATTGTTGCTCCCTTCAGGGAAGCACTCATGGTAGATTAATCCTATTCTGGTTGTTGCACCAGCCTCTAATATTATTTGCCGTGTAAGGATGTTTTCAATGGATATAATCATCGAGAGAGCCTGTGGGATGGATGGTCCATAAAGACAACATTACTGCATGCGTTATAAGACCAAAAGGGAAGGAGATTGAGACCTTCTTCTCCACAAAGACTTCATCTCTAATTCAGTTGATTGACTGGATTAAGAAACATAAGTGCACTCATGTTGAATGGAAAGTACTGGTGTTTACTGGAAACCTATTGTCAACTTACTTGAATCGGAGGATATTGAATTTCTTGTAGTGAATGCTCAACATATTAAGTCGGTCCCTGGACGAAAAACGGATGTAAAAGATGAAGAATGGATCGCTAGAATGCTCTTTTATGCTACATGCATGGAATGGGGGCTCCAAGAATGGATGAAGAGCCTTCTGAAGAAGGGAATGAAAAGTCTGGCATGGATGAAGAAGTACCAGATTTAGATGAAGAACCTTCTGAAGAAGCACAAAATGAATAATAGATAAGATAAGCATTGCAACTGACAATTTCTTTATAGAACTCCTATTTATTTGGGGTTCTTTTTTCCTTTTTTACTATCCAAGTACATAATAAGAAATCCTGCAACACAAGTTACAGGATTGAAAATATTTTATTCAGATTGTGACTGCTGCTGAGTCATGATTGCACTTTGTACTTGGCTAACTGCAGTTTGAGCTTGTGCAATTTCATTTGCTGCTTGTTTTATAGCTTCTTGAGCCATAACTTGGTCAGATGAGGACTTTTCAATGGCTTGAGTTAACAATTCTTTTGTTAAAGTCACGTTTGCTTTTGCTTGGTTTAACTGGTTAATATCAATTTGTTGTTGTGGCATGTGAATCTCTCCTTTAAGCAATTATGAAATACTTTAATATAATGTCCAGGGATTCTTAATATATAAAAAATATTAATTTACATTTTTTGTATTTTTTCCAACAGTGTTATTTGACAACAGAAATTTATAAATTTGTCTTTACTTCAATTTTTCAAGTTTATATTTGAACCTTATTTTGTGATGATATTTCGTTATAGAACAATTTCTATACTTTTTTAATACCATTGTATGGAATCCATGTTCATGGAAAAAATTTATATAATTTATATAATTTTTATTATTTCTTATAAACTTTCCTTTATCAAGTTTTTTCATAGATCAATTACAAATTGATTTATGATCCTTAAGGGTAGGCTCCATAACAATAATTTTCCCTGATTGCATTTTAAGAAAAAATTGATGTGAATTTATTTTCGACACGTATACTGACAAAGGTAGCGTGTCTTTTTTGTTGCTTATCTAGTGATTAAAAAAGACATAAATTAAATGAATGTTTTGTGTTCTTTTTAAGCAAGCTATTTCTTGTAATAGTTTTTAACAAAGGAGGATCGAAAATGACAGTTGTAAAACAAGTGAAAACGACGTTAGCTGGATTAAAAAGTGCACAAGCAAGCTTTGAAACATTTGCTTTAGGTACTGAAAACGAAAATGCAAAATCACTTTATCAATCTGCAGCACAACAAACACAATCAATCATTGATAGTATAGAACCACGTCTTCAAGAGATTGAACAGGAAGAACCACAATACAAACAGCAATAAAGCTTTTCAAAGAGGTTGGTTTTTATGAACCAACCTTTTTCGAACAGAAAAAATGAGGTGTTTCCAATTTGAAACATATAAATATAATCATTCTATCAATCGGTATTATCTCCATCATACTCACTGGATGTACGAACAATTTAAATAATGAAAAAAAGATAAATGTAACAAAGGTAACAAGTAAAGAAACATTAAACGATCAGAGTATATCCAATCACGTTAAGGAATTGCTTGTTAAAGAAAAGGAAGTTCGTGATGTAAAAGCAGTAAACACAGATAAAGAAATTATCGTTGATGCAGCAATAAACCACATGGATCGATTTCAATTAAAAGATATTGAAAAAAGATTAACAAAAATGGTTGAAAAGGAAAATCCAAATCATAAGGTCACGTTATCAACGGATAAAAAAATTTTTCTTGAGCTTGAAAAGTTAGAAAAAAGAATATCGAGTTCTAAATTGAGTAAAAAGAAGTTAGAAGATGAGTTGAAGAAAATTAAGAGTCTTTCAAACGAGCAAACATGAAGAAGGTGAAGGAATGTCAAATAACAAAAAGAAAAATTTAACACCGGTTCAGCAGGAATATCAAACCTTTCAAGATCAACGTGAAGTAAAACGACCTGTTGTCAGTAATTGTATTAAGGCATTTTTTGTTGGTGGAGTGATTTGTTTAATTGGACAAGCAATCCAAACTTTTTTTATCTATAACTTTAATTTTACCGAACAAACTGCAGGTAACCCAACTGTTGCGGTCATGATCTTCATTTCAATGCTTTTAACGGGCTTCGGAGTATATGATCGATTAGCACAATTTGGAGGTGCTGGTTCAGCTGTTCCAGTTACTGGATTTGGAAATGCGGTTATTTCTGCAGCAATTGAACATAGAACAGAAGGGCTCGTATTAGGTGTGGGAGGAAATATGTTTAAATTAGCAGGTTCGGTTATTATGTTTGGAGTTTTTTCAGCATTTATTATAGCCACGATTAAAACGATCCTGATTCAATGGGGTGGCTTGTAATGTTATCTGGATATCGAACGTGGTTGTTTCAAAATGAACCTGTGATTATATCAACAGGAACAGTAGGAGGTCCATTTGAGGCAAACGGAAAGATCCCAGAAGATTTTGACGTATTACATGAAGATATTTGGTTGAGGGAGGACTCTTTTGAAAAGGCACAAAAAGTCATGCTAGAAGAGGCCTGTCAGAGAGCAATGGAAAAAGCGGAAGTTCAACAGGAAGAAGTCCAATTTTTCTTAGGGGGAGACTTAATCAACCAGATTACTCCAACAAGCTTTGCAATGAAAACGTTTGGCATCCCATACTTAGGCTTGTTTGGTGCTTGTTCTACATCTATGGAAGGTTTAGCGCTGGGTGCTTTTCTAGTCAATTATGGTGGATCAACTTGTCTAATGACAGGAGCCTCAAGTCATAATGCTGCAACAGAGAAGCAGTTCAGATACCCAACAGAATATGGTGGTCAAAAACCACCAACATCTCAATGGACAGTTACAGGTGCAGGTGTAGCATTATTAAAAAATAAAGGGGACGGACCACGCGTTACTTCATCTACAATTGGAAGAGTCATTGATATGGGATTAACAGATCCTTTTAATATGGGAGGGGCTATGGCTCCTGCAGCTGTTGATACCATTGAGGTGCATTTAAAGGAGCGAGGGGTTGATCCTTCTTATTATGATTTAATTGTGACGGGTGATCTCGGGCATATTGGTCGAGAAGTTTCTCTTGACCTACTAAAAAAACATAATATTTCAATCGAAGAGGAAAGATTTCAGGATTGTGGGTTGATGATTTATCGTGAGGGACAACCAGTTTTATCTGGGGGAAGTGGTGCTGGATGTTCGGCATCAGTTGTTTATGGACATCTTCTTAACAGAATGAAAAAAGGAGAATTTCGTAAAGTGTTAGTTGTTGCAACTGGAGCCTTACTATCACCTCTAACGTTTCAACAAAATGAAACAATTCCTTGTATTGCACATGCTGTTTCAATTGAGGTAGGGGGTTCTGATACATGATCTTTTTTTGGGCATTTGTGATTGGTGGGCTCATTTGTGTGATTGGTCAAATTATGTTCGATGTGTTTAAACTTACTCCTGGGCACACATTAAGTACATTAGTTGTAGTCGGAGCACTTTTAGATGGTTTTAATTTATATGAGCCTTTGATTGATTTTGCAGGAGCAGGTGCAACAATTCCTATTACAAGCTTTGGCAATGCTCTTGTCCATGGTGCTATGCAGGAAGGAGAGCAACATGGGCTTGTTGGTGTCATCACAGGTATGTTTGAAGTAACAAGTTCTGGTATTTCTGCAGCCATTATTTTTGGGGTATTAGGTGCCTTGATTTTTAAACCAAAAGGATAAGGAGAATATGGGATGACGATTGCATCAAATGTAAAACAGAGTTTTGCCAGCCTTAAAGGTGTAGAAGCTGATTTATCAGATGTAGCTCTCCGTACTCGTGATCATGAATCTAAGCGTATATTACATGAAACAATGATGGTCGTGCATGAAGTCGTAACAGACTTAAAAAAACGAGTTGGAGAATTAGAACAAGAAGAATTCCAATATAAAGGATTTTAAGGTAAGGGGAGTGTAATAATGCCTATATGGCTCGAAGTTGTTACTAGAGTATTTCTATTTATGATCGTTTTGTTTTTTATCACAAAAATTCTAGGCAAAAAACAAATATCACAGCTATCTTTTTTTGAATATGTAACAGGTATTACAATAGGCGGTATAGCAGCGATCGTTATTATTGAGGTCAAACATAATATATTTATTGCAGGCTTAGCAATTGTAGTTACGGCAGCCATCCCTTATGTTGCTGGCCTGATTTCTTTAAAAAGTAAAAAGTTTCGTGATTTTGTAGAAGGAAAAGGTTCTTTATTTATTAAGGATGGCAAAATCATGGAGGATAACCTTAAAAAGGAAAGATACTCGGCAGATGATTTATTGGAGTTACTTCGAAAAAAGGAGGTTTTTCAGGTTTCAGATGTTGAATTTGCGGTGCTTGAACCAACAGGAGATTTATCTGTCATGTTAAAAAAAGAGAATTTGCCTTTAACGGCAAAAGATCTAAACATGAAGGTTGCTTCTATAAAAGAGCCTCAAACAGTAGTTATGGATGGGGCAATATTTGATGAGGCCTTATCCACTATCGGAAGAAATCGATCCTGGTTACATACAGAATTAGAAAAGCTAGGGGTTACGGTTGAAAATGTATTTCTTGGCCAAATAAATTCATACGGAGAGTTAACAGTAGATCTATTTGACGATAAATTAAAAATTCCATCACCTCAACAAAGACCGTTAATTTTAGCAACGTTGAAAAAATGTCAGGCGGATCTAGAGCTGTTTGCTCTTGGTACCGAATCAGACGAAGCAAAGCAAATGTATGCTAGTAATAGTCAAAAGCTGCAAAAGGCTATTGATAAAATTACATCTATATTAACGGATTGATTATTAATTTCTACAACTATATACAATATAAAATAAGATTAATGAAAAAGGAAAGGATTATGATGGGTTCTCGGGAAAGACAGAGAGAGATTAAAAAAGAGGCAGAAAGTTTAGAAAAGTATTTTAACAATCCAATAATTTATAGAGAAATTCATGGAGACAAAGTGTTTATACCTTTAAACTTAAATAAAGTTTGGGGTAAGATTGAATAAAAGATTATTAATTTTAAGCGTAGTGTCGTACTATTATTTAAAAATAAATTATATGAATAACAAATTCCTTTGCACATTTAATATTACATATAGTCGTAGATGAATATCTCCACATTAAATTAAGATGGTATTATTATCTCATGGAAGATGGTATAGAGTGGTCAACAATGTTAGTCATCCCTATATACATTGAAATTAATATATTATTTCCCTTTTAGTTCAACCCGTAAAAAAACAAGCACTATATATTACATTTTATGTAATAATTTCAATCATATTTGAATTATTTTTCAATTAACTATGTTGCATTACATCAAGTAAAATTTATGGAATTCAACGTTATTCGATTTCTTTTTATTTCCATTACTGGTTCTAAATCTAAATTTGATTAAAAGATTGGTGGATATTTCAAAGTAGGCTTTTATGTGATAACACCTTCTGTGGATTAAATCTGTCCTTATAACCGCGTCTTTGCTACGCAGTACAACGATATTTTGAATTAATGATCTTCAACAATAGAAGCGCATTTCTGGAACAAGGAATGGTGCTTATTTCTGTTAAGGGCGTAATGTTGAATAAAATTGTGCACGGAATATGCTAAAATTAGGAAGGGATTACTAAAATTATACTTAAAGGTGAAATTTATGGATAAAAAGGAACAAGTAACATTAGATGTATGGAATGATAAAATATCTATAAACTTTATTGGAATGAAGAAATTAGCATTTGTAGATTACACTCCTGAGATGTATGAACTAATTAGAGATGCAAGATTTAGAATCCCTGAATTTGAGGAAACTAAAGAAGCTTATAAATATCCGTATTCAAACGAATATAAGAAATCACTACATCAGATTTCATTTGATTATTATTTCGGAGAAGAAATGCGGAAAGAGGCCTATAGTAAGGATTTTATAATTGAGCACCTTGATAATAATGGGTTTAATTGCTCAATATCAAACCTTTTTTTATTGAAGAAAATTAAAAATACTTATAAAGGCTGGAATTTTGACAAAGTAGTAGACAGTAGCAAACATATTGCAGCAATGACGATTTATCATGTTATAGAAAACAAGACATTCCAAATAACTATTGCATTCAATGAGTTATACCATAATGATCACATCGGAAAGTCACTTGAAAAAATTCGATTGCTCTACCCTTATAATTATGAAATTGTACTACAGGATGCTGAACAAATAATTGAAACTATATCCAATAGAGAAAATATCAACTTTGAAAGATGGAAAGAAATTTATAGGTTCAAAGATATTCGTATCGAGTATGCACCCGAATTACAATTAACGGAAGAAGAGAAGCAACAACCACCTGGTTCATTAGTCATCAGAGATGGTCATTATTATTTGCTTGTTGGGAAAACGGATACCTCAGTTGGACTGATCACATCGATACCTTATGATAAAAATTGGAACATTAAATGAAGTTATTGTGGTTAAAGGTAAACTTTGTGAAGGCATTACTTAATCTACGAGTACGTCTCTTAAAGAGGTTCGCTTGTTCTTTTTGTACTAACGGGATGTTAGTTTCATAGTCCATGGTTATGATCTACAACAATACAACGATCAAAGCGCTTATCTTGAATATAAAGATAGGCGCTTATATCAGTTGAAGATTATATATTTTCAATATAGGTTAAAAAAATATCGTGTTTTGGCACGAAGTGAAAGGGAAACTATACTAGCTATTCAGCAGTAAAAGTAAAAGTTTCTTTTAAAGGTCTTCCATGTTTATCTTGAGTCCAGACTATCTCCACTTCTAATTCAGTTGCTATTTCAGCCATAAGGAAATTAGCACCATGATAAGAGTCTCCGTTGTTCATTTGTTTTGCTAAAGATTTGGCCATTTCATAGTGGTTTTCATTACACTCTTGTCCATCAGGACAACCAAAAAGCGAGTACTTTGTTTTAGTATTAGGTTCATTTCTAAACATATTAACCTCAACAGAATATACATCTTTACCTATGTTATTAACATCTATAGAGTAAGTATGAAATTTCCCTTTTACAGGTTTTGCTAGATTTTTTCCTTTTTCAGCTTCACCTATCTGTACTGACCACTGTTTAGAAGATTGTTTAACTGGTAATTCATCAAAGGTTAGGGCTTTTGCCTCCAAGGATGTTGCCGCAACCAATAAAAGTAAAAAGGTACATATTGAAATTGAAAATTTTCTAATCATTATTTCCCTCCTTCTATCAGATATAGCCTTAATTTCTCCAAAATTGAATATATTAACGAAAGAACATCCTGTAAAATAATGTAAGTTTGATAATTATATGTAGAATCTTAATCTTTTGAGATGTTAATGATTATTGACATTGATCTTCAGCAATAAAAGCGCTTTAGTTGAACAAAACAATAAACCGAAAGCTTGAATTTCATTATTCAAGCTATTTTGTATGCTATTAATAATTTTATTTATGGTGTTGAACTAATTTGTTTATGTACAATCTGTTTTTTGGATTTTCTCAGCAGTATCGGAACGACTAAATTAAATAGCTCGTACTTTTAAATTTATAAAAAATTTACATTTATTTAAATTACAGTTAATGGTAAATTTGTAATAACAATTTTAAGATGAGGGTTTATATGAAAAAAGCATTGTTGTTATTCTTTGTTTCTACACTAATGGTTGGTTGTGCATATTTTTCAAATGCTGACCCAGAGCCTTTACATCCGTTGTTTTCAAATAATAAAACTAAATATTCTTTATTAGTTGTTGATGAGGCTGGAGAATATGAAATAGGGAACGAATGGTTGGATGAAAATAAAATCTATAATGTTCAAACTGTTCATGGAAGAAATTCCGTAGAAGAGATTAATAATCAATACAAATTCATTGAATTAGAAAGATCTCCAGCTTTCGTAGTTTTTGACACAAAAGATATAGTATTTAAAACATACAGTGAAAAAGAATTAATTGAATTTCTCCAAAATAATTGACCAGGATGTTACTATGCCTATGACTCCTTTTATTAAACAATAAAGGACGCATTAGTGAATAGAACCCTTTGCATAATATATGTTGGAAACTGAGGGAGAAACTACACCATATAAGCTACTTTTTATTATTTTTATTTGTTTTAATTGCCGCGACAATAACAATTAAAATAATTATTCCTACCCAAGTTAAAACTTGAACAACGAAATCCACATTACCACACCTTTCTATTGTTAATGAAGGTTAACAAATATTGTAACTACGATCAACAATTAAAGAGAATGAACAGTTATGTAAGAGGTCATATGATTTAATAATTTTGTAGTTTTATTAATAGAAATATTCAATAATATAAAGTACCCTTCTTAAATAAGGATTGTTAAATCAAAGGGCACATTTCTAAAGCAAGAGAAATAGATTGGAGAGGATTAGATGAATACGAAATTCATACTTTTCTTATTTCTCGCTTTGTCTATTTTATCGGCCTGTAATAATGATAAAGATGAAGTTAAGGATAGCCAAATATATGAGGGCAAGAGATTGACTATCGGTGTCATTGGTAAAACACCGATAGTACGTGAAAAAAACATCATTTTTAAAAATATTGAATTAAAGGATTTAAGTTCAGGAAATCTATCTCCAGAATATAATGCAATCTTTATTATGAAGGAACATTTATCTAAAGCAGCTAAAGCTCCTTATGCTAAAATATACAAAAATTCTGGTATACCATTTTTCTTTATTGAAACGAAAAAATCTTATCTACCTTTTGTAAATGAGGACATGGACTATGAAGACTTCCCTGATTCAAAATCAGGAGATTATGCGGCTGGATTTTACCAAGGTGATGATAATGGAACATATTGGGGTTACGGACTTTACAATAATACAGTTAATGATATAAACATTTTGGATGTTTATTCAAGAATTTTTAATACTATTGAAAATGTTGATAATTGAATGGAAAACAATTAAATGACCAAGCTTCTTTTTCATTTATTACTATTCAACAATAGAAGCGCGATTGTTGAGGATTGCAGACAGAAAATGATCAAATATTTTTATGAAAATTGTATAGTGCTTCATAGTGAATGGACCCGTTTTGATCAATCTTTTTTTCAAAACAGGTTCATTTAATTTGACGTAAAATGTGGATTTTCAGGGTGTTAATGATCAAATTTTATTTTAAAGCTACATCATCTTTTCCTACAAAGTAATACTTTTTATTAAATTCACAAATTTCGCTTTCACCTTCAGCAAAATCATCTGCCTCCGTAAAGAAAACGACAGCATCTTCTAGTAGTTCCGTGTTATAAATAATTACATATAAATTTTCCATACTAATTTCTTCTTCAAATACTAAAACATCCATATTGATTCCTCCATTACAATAATTAACACAAAAAAGCACCGTTGAAAAAGGGCATACCTATAGCCTCTTTCCCAACGGTGCTTCCGTGGATTATTGTGTGTTTTTTAGTTTTATAGATTGATTATACCTACATATTTCTAAAAGTACAAGCAAAAAAATGGCGAGAAATAACACGTTTATTGTGGTTTTAAAAAGTTCGTCCTTATGGTGTAGCTTCAGGAAAATGCGGATTTACAAATATAAGTAATGTACAGATACAAGCTATGCTACTCTTGTTACGCTAGGAAAATAGATTGTTTACAACGATACACTTTACATAGTAGCCAAAACCCATTAAAATTTATATTCATGATAGCCAAAACCCACAATATTAAGGAGGTATTATAATGCCAAGAGTTTATTTGACATTAGAACAGGAATTGTTTAGACGCATCGAAGAAGATGCAAATAAAAATAATATTACTATGAATTTGCTCATGCAAAATATATTCGAAAGAGTTTATTTGGGTGGTTTAAATTACAGTGATATTGTTGAAAAGATAGGGTCAGATACAGTAGGATTCGATTATACTGCTGCACTAAATGAACTTATTAAAGAAACAAATGAAAGAGATGACGGAGAATTTACACTTGTGATGTTAGATTCATTCTCCAAACAATGTATCTCTACAGTTGAAAAGGGCTACTTACAACCGTCCACTTTAAGAGCGAAACTTGGTAAACTTTATAATTCAGTTGTCGAAAAAGATAAGAATAAAGCTAATAAGGATAAAGTTCTTCCAGGTGTTGAAAGGGCTAGAAATGATAATGGAGATTTGAAATTTATATCTAGAACTGCTGTTTATGTTAAGAATTCTATAAAACAAAAGTAGAATGCAGTAATACTAAAACAGCCTACATTAAAACTAATAAAGAGCATGCTTTGATCAATCTTTGTTCAAAACATGCTCTTTATTAACTTTTATATCAAGATTATAGACTCGATTCTATCAAACCTTATTTAAAAGTAAATTATTCTTTGTGGAAGTATTAGGTACTTTTTCATACGTCTGTCGCTTTGTAGTAATATATAACTATATTAATTGAGAAAAAGTAGGTAGATATTAATGGATAATATATTAATTGATATAAAAGATAGTGTATTTGAAAGCAAAGATGAAGCAAGTTTGTATGTGATAAAAGATGTGAATAAACATGGGGATGTATTTATATTCACTATACCGGAGTATTCATTTTCATGGGTTGTTAAGAGTGAAGATGATTTAGAATCATTGAAGTCTTACAGAATTCTAAATAGCGTGGAAATAAAAGAGAAATTAATTAATGAAATGAAAAAAGCAATTAAAAAACTCTAGAGGTTTAACATCGGTGGATATTTCCTTTTCTGCCTCGAAACTACTAGTTACATCATTTTAAGTTTCTAATAACATGTAATAAGAGGTGGTTTATATGATAAGCCCGATGTTACTAGAAAAGGCAATTGAGCCGATTAACGATAATACTTATTTGACAGAATTGAAACTTGATGGGATAAGGCTCATTTGGACTAAATTTAATGATAAGGTTCGTTTATATACACGTCACAATACAGAAGTTACATTTAGATTTAAAGAGCTGCATGATCTAGATATGCCAAACGGTACTATACTCGATGGTGAGCTTATCGTCCCCGGTGATGACGGTAAACCAGAATTTGAGTTAATGATGGAGAGGTTCCAATCCTCTAAAAGTAATCATTTTATTCAGTATTGTGTGTTCGATATCATTCAGTACAATGACCAGAATGTAACGTCCCTTCCTCTTTTAGAAAGAAAAGAATTACTTTCAAAAGTTGTTACACCTATAGAACATGTAGTGTTGGGGCAATTTATTCAAGGGCATGCAGTAGAGTATTTTGATTTAGTAAAAGAAAGAGATTTAGAAGGAATAGTTATTAAGAAGGCGGATAGCCCATATGAACTGAATAAGCGCAGTAAATCATGGATAAAGGTGATTAATTATCAATATGAAAATATCTATCTCACAGCTTTAAAAAAGGGTGAGTTTGGAGTTAACTTGGCATTTGAGGATGGATCTTATGCTGGGCTAATGGAATTCATGCCAACTGACGAAAGAAAGAAACTCTATCAAACAATGAGAAAAGTATCTGAAACTGAAAAATACATTAGGATAGAGCCAATTAAATGCCAGGTGAAATATCGAAATTTAACACGTTCAGGATTATTGCGAATTCCATCTTTTCATCAATGGTTATAAAAAAAGTCAGACCTATTATTTTACTAATCTCCCTTAATCTCTCTGAACTAATTGCTTTTAAGACAGATTCTTGATAAATTTAATATATAGTTATTTTTTCTTGCTCTTATGAGCCTTAATTTTTGAAGCATTCAAGCCCTATGGGTGGTATTTTTTCTTTTTGAAGGAAAAGTCTGCCTATAGGGCTTTTTGTATGCAAAAAACAGTTAAAAGGAGCATTCCTGTTA